>CAMATD010000018.1 GCA_945860785.1 Variovorax sp. YR752
CGTCGATGTGGCTGGCGTCCTTGAAGGTCAGCAGCTTGTAGGCCGGCACGTAGGCCGCCATCGAAGGCGCCTGGATGTTCACCAGGCCGTGGCCGTCGTCGTAGTTGCGGATCGCCGTGTCGTTGAAGTGCATGTGGCCACCGACGTGCACCTGCAGGCCCGTGTCGGCCAGCGCCTTGGTCACGTCCTCGGTGGGTCGGCGCACCATCTGCATCTTGCCCGCGCCGAGCAGCGCGATGATGTCGTCGGAAGCACCGTTGAAGAACTCGCTCATCGGGAAATGGCTGAAGGCCACCACCTGCTTGCCCTGCTTCTTGCCGCGCGCGACCACGTCCTTCAGCCACGCGATCACGTGCGGCTTGTGGGTCAGCATCTTGTTGTAGCCCGCATCGCCGGAGCCGTTGAAGTCGTTGACGCCGGCGCCGGTCGGCACGTAGACGTTCGCATCGATGCCGACGAGCCACAGGCCCTCGACCGGTTCCACGAGATAGCTGGTGTCGGGCACGTTGCGGCAGAAGGTGTAGCCGTCTTTCTTGTAGGTGCCGCCTGCGCCCTGCGCGCAGATCTCGAACTCGCGCTTGCTCCAGACCGCTTGTTCCCTGGCCTGCGCCACCGTGTAGTTCTGGTAGGTGTAGGTGCTGTAGGGCGTTTCGAAATAGCGGTATTCGGCCTTGGGCATGAAGCCGTGCTGGTCGAGCGCCTGGGTGATGCCCGCGTAGCCCAGCTCCTTCACTTCCTCGGTGCAGTACGAGGCGTTGACCTTGCCCCATTCGCCGCTGTAGTTCGCGGCCGCGCAGTCGCCGTTGCCGCCGCGGCTGAAGATGGCTTGCGGGGCGCCGGTGCGGCCGGAGGTGGCGTCGACGCCGAGGTAATCGGTCTTGCCACCCGGACGCTCGATGGGACGGTTCGGGTCGTGGTTGCCGGGTGCGGCGAAGAACTGGATGCCATGCTTGGCGGCGTACTCGTCGAGGATCTTCTGCAGGCCACGCATGTGCACGGGCTGGCCGTCGTCCGAGAAGTCGCCCGGCAGCGCAATGAGCTTCACGCCGCGCGCCACGGCGTCGTCCAGCGCCGCCATGAACGCGAAGTAGTTTTCGTTGAACAGGCGCGTGGAGGTCATCTGCGCATGCATCAGGCGGATGGTCGCGTTGCGGCCTGACTTCGGGTTGAAGACGCCAGGGAACGAGCCGTCCTTGAAGTTGGCGTAGACGTCGTGAAAGTGGATGTCCGGCATGAAGGCGACCTGCACCTCCGGACCCTTCTCGGGCTCGGGCGGCGTGACCGCCACCGGCGCAGGCGCAGGTGCCGCCGGCGGAATGAAGAAGGCGCCGGGCTTGTCGTCGTTGCCGCCACAAGCCGCAAGCAGCGAGAGGGCAGCCAGGACGGCGAGCGCTGCCGGCGCACGCGACGTGCGAAGTAGGGAGAAGGTCATAGGGAAAAGGAGTTCGCGAAAGAAATGGCGAGGCGCCTTGCCATCCCTTCCGGGGTGGCCGAACGCGGGCCGGATCATGCGGGGGTTGTATGACCTCTCCAAGGCAAATGCATGACATCAGAGGCTGACCAACAACTGACCAAAAGCGAGCGAACGCGCCACAAAGCAAACGGCCCGCGGTGATGCGCGGGCTGTTCTGCCAAGTTGTCTGATCTCGCCGCCGAAGATCGGCGACTCCCGTGCCTCTAGCGGCCGGGAGACCGGCGCCAGCCGTACCAGGCGCCCACCGCGACCGGAATGCCCAATGCGACCCAGGCCAGCTTGTCGCCCCATCCGCCGTCACTGAAAAGAGCGGAGATCAACCCGAAGGTCGTCAACAGGCCCAGCACGATCGGCCAGCCCCACATGCGCCAGAGGGAGTGGTGCTGCTTCATGCCTGTGCCTTCATGGCCGGTGCGGGATCAGGTTGCTAACCCGAGACGGGCGGCGTGCGCCCCGCAGCCGTCGACGCCGGCACCGCCGCGGGTGTCTTGGGCGCAGGCACGGTGTTGCCGCGCTTGAGCCACAGGTAGAGCCCGCTGCCCAGCACGATGATGGTCGCGATGTCGAGCAGCGCCCAGAGGATCTGCATCGGCATGCCGCCATAGTCGCCGAAGTGCAGCGGCTGCGACACGAGCAGGCCCGTGAGGTACCAGGGCATCTTCGGCGCCGCCGTGACTTCCGCAGTCTTGGCATCGACCAGCACCGGCTGCAGCAGCTTCGAGGTGAAAGGCTCGCTGCCGTGCAGGAAGAAGGTGGTGTGGTGCGGGCTCGAGAACGACGTGCCCGGGAAGGCGATGAAGGACAGCTTCATGCCCGGTGCGCGCTGCATGGCGACGTCCATCGAGCGTTGCACCGAGGCGCGTTCGGTCACCGCGACGACCGACTCGTCCTTGTAGGGCGCGAGCAGCGTGCTGAGCTGGTCGTACTGCCAGTACTTGATGATCAGGTCGGCCCACGTGTTGATCATGCCGGTGGAGCCCACCACGAAGAGCCACACCAGCGTGACGATGCCCAGCAGGTTGTGCAGGTCGAGCCACTTGAGGCGTGGGCGCTTCTCGCGCCGCACGGTGCCGAAGTCGAGCTTGCGCATGAAAGGCGAGTAGAGCACCACGCCGGAGACGATGGCCACCAGCAGCAGCAGGCCCATGAAGCCGAGGAAGAGCTTGCCCGCGAGCCCCGCGAAGAGATCGACGTGCAGCTTGAACATCACGTACATGAAGCCCTCGTCGAACTTCGGCTGCGCCAGCACGACGCCGGTGCGCGCGTCGACCGCCACCGACTTGAAGTCGTCGGTCGGCGCCGGCGTGGGCGTGAGCGTGACAAACCACAGGCCGTCATCGTCATCCGGCTGCGAAGCGAACTGCACGATGCGGTCGGGGTGCTTCGCCTTGGCGATATCGAGCACCCGGTCCAAGCTGATGCGCGGCGTATCGGCGGGCATCTTCGGCGCCTCGACCTCGGTGCCCAGCAGGTGGCCGATCTCGTGATGGAAGATGAGCGGCAGCCCCGTGATGCACAGCAGCATGAACACGGTGCACACGAGGCTGCTCCACTTGTGCACCCAGGCCCAGGTCTTGATCTTTCGGCTGTTCATGTCGCCGTGGCTGTGATGTTGGGGGATTCTAGAAACGGTAGGTCGCGCTCGCGACGATGTTGCGGCGGGAGCCGTACCAGCAGTCTCCGCGCGAGAGGCAGGTGCTGAAGTACACCTTGTCCGTCACGTTGTTGATGTTGAGTGCATAGCGCTAGCGCTCGGTATCGTAAGCAAACACGAGGTCGGCCAGCGCAACGTCCGGCACGCGCGGGCCGACACCGCTTTGCATGTCCCGGAACGAACTCATCAGGCGCACGCCGGCACCGGCCGAGAAGCCGTTCACGCCGCCGATGGAGAACCGGTACTTGGCCCAGACGCTCGCCTGGTGCCTGGGCAGGCCCTCGATCAGCGCGTCGGCGTCGGTGTAGTTGTAGTGGGCGATCAGGTCGAGGTTCGGGCCGATCGAGCCCTTGGCTTCGAGCTCCACGCCCCGGGTCTTGGTCTGGCCGAGCTGCGTGAACACCTTCGGCGGCGACTCGACGATCTGGTTCTTTTCGCGCAGGTCGTACACCGCGGCGCTGAACGCCATGGCACGCTCCCTGAAGCTCGTACTTCACGCCGACTTCCCATTGCTCGCCGCGCAGCGGCGTGAAGATGCGCCCCTCGCGCGGCGACTGCGGCGTGAACGATTCGCTGTAGCTCACGTACGGCGACCAGCCCGACGGCGAGGCGTACATCACGCCGAAGCGCTTGGTGGTCGCGCTGCTCTTTTCGTCGTCGCTGCCGACGGCGCTCGACACCGCCTTGTCGTGGCGCAGGCCCGCGACGAAGATCCAGTTGTCGAGCTTGATCTGGTCCTGCAGGTAGAAGCCGTTCTGGCGTTGACGGGTCTGCGGCCGCGCCGTGCGCTCAGGCACGTCGACATGGCCGTAGACCGGTGCGTAGACGTCGATGGTGTCGAAGGTCGTTCCGCTCCAGACGTTCTCGCGCTGGCGCGCGAAGTCCGCGCCCATGAGCAGCGTGTGCTTGAAGGCGCCGGTCTGGAAATGGCCTTCGACGTGGTTGTCGAGCGTCTGGGTGGTGTTGCGCGTCAGCGAGCTGTCGTAGTAGCGGCCCAGCACGCGCTTGAAGATCGGGTCTGCCGCCCAGCCGCCAGGGTCGCTGAACGAATCGCCGTAGTGGTAGCGGTTGTCGTTTTCGTTCTTGGCGTAGCGGAAGTTCTGGCGCACGGTCCAGCTGTCGTTGAACTTGTGCTCGAACTGCCAGCCGAAGGTCTTGCGCTCGCTGTCGTAGTAGTCGGCGCCGGGCTCGCCGATGAAGCGGCTGGTTGGAACGCGGCCGTTCAGGCTCGGCAGCAGCGTGCCCTGCCACGGAAGGAACTGCGAGCTGCTGCCGCTCTTGTCCTTCTGCCACAGCCCCTGCAGCGTCAGCAAGGTCGCTGCGTTGGGCCGCCAGGTCAGCGACGGCGCGATCACGCTGCGGTCGTCGGGCACGTGATCCACCTGGGTGTCCGACTTGCGCTGCAGGGCGATCAGCCGGTACGAGAGCGTGCCGTCGGCATTCAGCGGACCGGTCAGGTCGGCCTAGATCTGCTTGCGGCCGAAGCTGCCGAACTGCACGCCCACTTCGCGCTGAGCCTCCTGCAGCGGCCGCTTGCTGACCATGTTGACCACACCGGCGGCCGTGCCCGCACCGAACAGCATGCCCGACGGGCCGCGCAGCACTTCGAGCCGCTCCAGCGTGTAGGGCTCGGTGCGCGTGGTGCTGGTGTAGTAGCCGTAGGACTGCCGCAGGCCATCGAGATAGACATCGGGGTAGGCGCCCCGCGCACCCGGACCGAATCGGTCCGCGAGTCGAGGCCATAGGCATCGGAGCGCACACCGGCGGCGTAGTTGAGCGCGTCCTGCAGGTTGGTCGCGCCCTGGTCGACCATCTGGTCGCGCGTGACCACGGTGACGGACTGCGGCGTTTCGGACAGCGGTGTATCGGTCTTGGTAGCGGTCACGGCATTTCTGGCGCGATAGCCGATCACCGGCGATTTCGCGGTTTCGGCCTCCGCATTCGCGTCGACCCGTACTTCAGGCAGCGAGCCTGTCTCGGCGGATTGCGCCGTCGCCTGGTGCTGAACATAAATCGCCATGCATCCCGCCAGCACCGAAGCGGCTTTGCGCCGCGCCAACAACCTCGTCATTCCTGCTCCACTCCACAAACACAATTAAGAACTATTCTCATTATAGTAGTCACAAAGTCTCACTTCGTCCAATTCCGCGCTCGACGAAGGGCGTTCCGGCGCGTGGCGGCGCCATTGGCCAGAGTCAAAGCGGCTACGATGCCGCCCGCACGCCTCTCCGTGCGTAGGCAGGCCCCATGCTCAAGCTCATTGCCTCTTTGTTTCCCGCGTTGCGCGGCCCGGCCCTGCTGCTGATTGCCTCTGTGCTCGTGGGCTGCGCCGGACAACTACAACCGCTATCGCGTCGACATGCTCAAGCTGGGCGTGAACCTGTACGAGGTCAGCACCCAGCAACTCAAGCGCAGCGGCCAGTTCCGCGACCTGCTCAAGAAGGCGCGCGGCCGCCTGCACGCCAAGCTGGCCCTGGTCGACCGCCAGTGGGTGCTGCTCGGCTCCATGAACCTCGACCCGCGCTCCGCCCGGCTGAACACCGAATTCGGCGTGCGCGTACGCAGTTTCGACCTGACCCAGGCCCTGCTCTTCGCCTACCAGCTCGACGACATCGAGGGCGTCTACCGGGTGGTTCTCAAGCCGGACGGCCAGAACGTGCAGTGGGTCGGCACCGGCGACGTCGACAACGAAGTGCTCGACAGCGAGCCCGACTCGAGCATGCTGACGCGCCTGCAGTTGCTGCTTTTCTCGTGGTTTGTACCTATAGACCAGTTGTAAGCGAGTGTCGTTACTCACCCAACTCGGAACTGAGCTCTCGCAGAAATCAACGACTTAGCGCCGCCTGACTCACGGAGCACTGAATCCCCGTCTCGTCCAAATCTGAACTTTCGGGCGTCTGTCTCACTTAACTCTGAATCTTTCAGAGCCTGTGGACCTCCTGTCATGCCGCGCCTGCGGTGCGCCGGAACGGCTGGGTGCAACTGCGGCGCGATTGTTATGAGAACGCCTCGTGTAGTGGCGCCGATGAGCACGCCTCTTAAGGTTGCTCGGAAAACCGCCGCCGCCCATGGCTCCAACCACCCCGGCCAAGTGCAAGTACAAAAAGCGTGTGTGCGGTCGCGTGGGGGACGCTTAATGAGCGGCCGGGAGCCGACAGGCCAAGGGCATGCGCAGCGATTGGCCCTTGACCTGCACTCCGAGATCAAGGCCACGGGTCGGCCGGAGAATGCGTCAGAAAGTCGACAATGCCGCCTGCCAGAAAGCATGGGCCACTTCGGGCTTGGAAATGTCGTTGTGAGCGCCGCTGAGGCCTCCGCCCTCACAGATATACGTGCCAGCATCGACGTTATAGACCGTACCCCGTTCGAAGTCGTAGATTGAACCGAGCGGCGTCATGTCCAGGTCAATGGCTTTGATTCCAGGCCCCTGCAGTCCGAAGGCTCCCACGCCACCGTAGCGCGGAAGGTCCGTGGGTGCGTCAAGTACGATCTGGCCGGCCACACCTGCAGCAAGTGGGTACAGGCGACCCACTGCTGTGTCGTGCTGCGACCGGGTAGTGACAATAGGTCCCTGGACGGCGGAAGAGTCAAGAACGCGCCGGAAGTAGCCGGGTACCCCATTGGCCAAGGCGATCTCGCTGCAGTAGGACCAGAGCGACAACGCACCCTGAACAAGAAACAGGCTGGACACTGGCCGGGACAGCATTCGACCGCCCGGCCCGGCCAGTGTGGCGGATGCTGCGATGCAACCGAAGCTATGCCCCATCAGATGGAATCGGATACTCGCATCTGCCGCTGACAACAAGGCGTTGAGCAACTCGAACATGCCCTCCTCGCCGACTTGTCTCGCCCGGTCTTTCATTCGCCAGAAAGACAATTGAATCAGCGGCGAAAGCAGTGCATTGGTGAATGAACCGTACGTGGTAGCGTCGGATCTACCGTTGAGAAAGGCGACCTCAGGTTGGAACGGCTCGCGATCCATGTCGGGCAAGCCGCCAGCTAACAGCACATCGCGTGAGCACTCCTGCTCAAGCTCGACGTACGCTTGGTGAACCTCCTTGGGTAACTGTGGTGGGTCGGCATCGGTAAGCGCAGCCTCAAAGAGGATGCGAAGCGCGTTCCTTGCACGCGCACTGTCGCTGAGCGTTGCCGCAGCACTGGCGACAAGTTCCTCAACTTCGATCGCAGTAGTGTCGTAACTCGCGGGCGATGCTGGGTGCGCTTCGTCGCCCCAGGGAAGGCTCGGCCAGTGCAGCCCGACGATCAGCGGATTGAAGGTTGGGCAGCGTTCGCGCGCCTGCCTCAGGTCGTCCTTACATCTTGCCATAGCGCCAACCCATTCTTGGAACTGTGCGCGTGCGGCAGGCCAGTCCCCCTTCCAGTCATGCGTCATTAAGAAGATGTCCGAAATCGATCCCGCACTCAGTGCAGCTATCAGTTCGTCGGCGGGACGCACTCCGTCTGCATCTGGTCGCGGGCGGCCCTTTTCGTCAAAGCTCACAAGGTGATAGGCAAGGTCGCTACCAGCAATTTTTTCCAGGCTCATGGTGGAACTCCTTGTGAAGAATCGGCGGTTTGACTGGCAGACGTACCGCGGGATCGCCTAGGATGACGAAGCTGCGCACGTCGTTGTGCCCGGTCCAAAGCATCGTGATATCAGCGTCGTGCGCGGCATTGCGCTCGCGCTCGTGGTCGGCATCGATCTCGCCGGCCAGTGCGATCGCGAGGTCGGCAAACTTCAAGCCGAAATCCTGCATGGCGTAGCCCACGGGCAGCCCCCGCATGAGCGCCTTCGATGCGCTCATGAAGACAGCAGGGTCGGGCCCCGCTTGGGGCCAATTGAACGAATAGCTCCAAGCACGCTCCACGTGCGCCACGACGGCGAGCGCCGGACCTGCATCAAGGCTCAGGAGACGCTGCGGCAGACGCGAGATGAACGCCTGGGGCGCCAATTCGCCAGGCTTGTCGCCACCTCTCGAGTAGTCGTCCCACCGTGGAGTGCCACCCCCCAAAGCACGCGAAATTAAAGGCGATCATGCCAGAGGCACAGGCCTCCGCCGGGAGATCATCCCCCGAAAAATAAAATTCCGGCGGAATTGCACCGCGATGCCGCAACGGGCCTGGCCAGTCCTGGCAGAGCAGCGCGCCCTGATGGCGTAGCTGCAAAGGATGACTGCTCGGAAAGCCCAGGCCGTGGCTTGCTGTGAACAGGAGGTCGGGAGTTGCCGAAAGCTTGAAAGCTTGGAGCAGGCGGCTTTTGGACGCGTCGAGGCCCGCGGCAAGTTCGACGGTCCAGTCCAGCGCAGCGTCGGCGGCCGCCGCCGAAGCAGCAGCCGTCGCCAGCGGGCGCATCAGTTGCTCCGTGCTCATTTGAGTTGCGCGATCCCCTGGATTGCTGACCGCAAAAAAGAGAGCTTTTCTTGGCCTTGGCACACAAGGAGCTTCGGATTGGCATACCCCGAGTGCATAGCGATGTACTTCAGGGATCGAAATGAAGGGTAGTCGGCCGACTGCATAGTTAAGGCTCAGTTCATACTGGAACCGAAACGGTAATTCTTCCGGGCTTCCCACGAGGAGCAAATAAAAGGGCACCTTGTCCGGCGCCGCAGCACCAGGACTTTTCCTTCGAGGTGCGCGCGCAAGCCAGGAGCGAGCCGTGTCGTTGGGCTTGTAGCCGTCTGCTCCCGCGAAGATTTTGAAAAGCAACTGAGCCTGACTACGCCGGAGTTCCAGAAGCGGTTCGAGGGCTTCGAGGAGAGGGGCATGGTCGCAGGTGCGACGGAAACACAACGGCCCATCCCACAGATGCGAGGTCGGTGCCGACGTAACCCAAACCCAGGCCTAGAGTCGCCTCCTTTGATGTTTTGACGGCCATCATCCGGAGTTCCATCTCCGTAAGCCCTGGGCCTCGCGCCAACTGCGCCAGCTGCCCGGCCGTAAGCTCCGACGTCAGTGGCAGGCCGTCGACGGCGTTGATGCCGTTGAAGCTGATGTGCTCGGCAGGGACGTCAGCGTCAGCACTCATCGTAGAGCCTGCATTTTGGCCCGCGACAGCATCGCCGCGCGGTTCAGATCGAATGAGTACAGCTTGTCAGCACCAATGACCACATTCAGAAGGGACCGGTCTGTGTACATGGTCAACACCGACGTTCCCAGCCGAGCCATCACCCCACAGCTCTCGTGCTGGCCGGCGTCCATGCGGCAGATGACGATCTGTCCGTCCTTTTCCGCCGAAAGCGCGACTGGGCGTCCGTCGCGAAGCCCGGTCGCGAGCGTAGTGATGCCGCGCCGGTGCAGCGTGCTGACGCGGTTCTGTTTGTTCGACTTCGGATCCCAAACGATCAGCCCGTCTTCCTCAGTGCCGGCGAGAATCGTTTGCCCGTCTTCGCTGAACTCGAGGACGTTCACGTTGCTGTTGCCAGGTTCGGAAACCGTCGAGTCGCTCGTGTTGTTCTCGGCATCGATGGTCCAGATGTGCAATCGGCGGGAGACATTGGTTGCAGCCGCAACCTGCGAACCCGATTTATCAACTGCGAGCGCTTCAATCTCTTCATCAACGGCAGGCATGGACTTCTCCGACCAGGAGCCCGCAGTGGCAGTGAACATCGAAATGCGTTTGCCAACGGCAACGAACAAGCGATGGCCATCCGCACTGAATCTCTGGATCCCCTTAAGCTCCCCGTTCGTACATGGCTTGCTCGGTTCCGCCGGGCGCTCGCGCGACAGCGAAGCCCACTGGCGCACCTGGACCGTTCCCGTGCAATAACGCAGCGAGACCGTATCGCCCGAGGAAGAAAGAGCGACCGCCGCCACCGACTGGCCAGCAAAGAAGGGGCCGTTCACGGCATGAAATTGCCCGTCCTTGCGGTTCCAACGCAACAACTCCCGACGCTCCTTATCGCCTAACGGCGACGATAGCCTCGAGACTGGCATCCGCAGCCATCGTCGCGGGCAATGGCTGGCTGCTTGGCGACGCTGTGTGGATGTTGTCAGCAAGGGCACTCGAGCGCGTGGAGTCAATGAGCCGAACGAGACGGCGTCCGCCCGCAGCAACGAAACTCTCCGAACCGGGCACAAAGGCGACGCTGTAGAGCTTTTCGCCCAATCCATAGACACGCCGCACATTGACCATCCTCAAGAAGACCTCGAGATTCGCGGCGTCCTGATCTAGGACCCATCGCATCATTGCCTCGTCGGCGCCGACGGAGACCATCGCATCGCCACCGGGTGAGAAACTCATGGCGTTGACCATGCCCTGGTGGGACATCGTCTCGTGAAGGCGCTCACCAACGCGCTTCGATGCCGTCGCCAAATCCCAAGCATGAATCGCTCCGACATAGTCTCCCGCCAGAAGCCACCGTCCGTTCGGACTGGCGGCCAGCGACCGGATAGCCATTCCGGGGCCTGCACGCACGGACAGCGATCGGAAGGGGGCTCGCTTGCTGTCCGTGCCGTTTGCCAGGTCCCAGATGCCGATATCTCCGTTCCAATCTGCAGAGGCCACAAGATCTTGAGTTGAACCTGTGGTCGGTATCGCAACCACCTGGGAGATCACGGTCTTGTGAAGGCGAGCGCCGACGCTTTTCCACTCCTCCGAAGGTTGTTCGGTGCTCCATACGAGAAGACGACCGTCGTAGGTGCCCACGACGAGCTTGGAGCCGTCACGGTTGAACGCCGCGGAATTGCTGTCACCCGCGGTTGTACCGTACTGACTGGCAGCAGCGGTGGGGCAATTGCCACTTGCACTGCACCGGTGTCCTCGACTCTCCAGAGCACGACGCGACCATTCGTGTCGGTCACGGCCATTAGCTTTCGTCCCGGATGGCGAGCGATTGCGTAGATGCTCGACATCGAAGTCAGCAGCACGCCAGCCGGCGAGTCGACAGTCCTCAAAGGCCAAGCACGCAAGCTGCCGTCCCATCCCCCGGAATAGAGTGTCTTGCCGTCATCGCTGAAGGCAAGTGCACGCACAAGATCCGTGTGGCTGCCTAGTGTCGCAAGCACGGGGGGCTGCAGGCCAAGTACCTGAGTGAAGGCAAAGTCGGATTCGAACCGGGCATCCGAGTCTCCGACATCGACGGCGTCGATGGTCCTGATCACCGAACTGAGAGCCTCTGGACCGCGACCGTCGCGCGCCATTGAGGTGGCACGGACGAGTTCCAGCTGTCGCTGATTGCGGGCAATTTCCTGGTATGCGGACCTGTACTGGAATACTGCTACCAATGCGATGACAAGCAATATTCCTAGGCCAGACTCGAGAACCCGCAGGCGCCGTCGGCCTTTACGAAGGGCCTGCGAAGCTCGCAGGAACTCGGTATCGACGTCCGAAAGCGACTCAGGTGAGTTTTTCTCGATATCTTCTGCCGCCTCCAGTTCCGCACCGGAGAACAGGGCGCTCAAAGGCTTGCCACCTCGGATCCATGCTTCCGACTGTATTTGCAGTCGGCTTAGATGTGTCTTTCGCCAGCGGACGTTGCTGCTCTGGATGGGGGCGATGAGCCGATCGTGCGAGAGTTCGATCCATTCACGGTCTCCCGTGTTTTCCTGTCGCAGAAGGTGCTGGGATTCCAAGATCGAAAGCCAGGGCCGCAGCGTCGCATAGACGGGGGAGTCCGAATCTGTGAGCACGCGCGATCGAATGCGCGTAGTTGTGATGAGGTTGTACTCGATCTAGTCCCGGATCTTGCGCTGTACCGCAACGCTCGGGGCGACCTGCGCAACGGCAGCATCGAAATAGTCGACCAACAACTCGTCAACCTCGCTCGTGGTGCCCTGCCCACGAATGTCGCCGACCGGTACTACCCGCCCTTTGCCCTCGACGATCCGTTCCCACAGGCGTCGACAAGTCACTTGCAGCAGCATTGGCTCAACATAGCGTCCAAGGAATCGCTCTGCCTCGAGATCGCTTGACCCTGCCCCGCGCTGCACGGCTCTCAGATCGTCGACCAGCACGCGTGCCGCTTCAGGATCGAAGAAACCACCGGCCGGCTTCTCGACGGCTTCGCGCGCAGGTTCGGCCTCCAAGGGCAGAAGACGATAGCGAAATGACAAACCCGTGGGAAAGAAGTGTCGGAACGGCTCGAGCTCAGCAACGTGGTCTTCGCGCATCGACAGCAGAACCCAGATGTTGTCGCCGCGCCTGGTGATGCTCTCAGTGTCGGAGCTGGCCTCATCCGTCAGAATCGTCGGGTCGAACGCCGGTAGGGACCGCGCGCCAAGCATCTCTCCGAGTTGGCGCAGGAACTCCCTTTTCTGTTTCCAGTCGGAGCCGCGCAGGGTGAAGAGTTCCTCGAACTGATCAAAAACGAAGAGATGAAGCTTGCCTGGATCGTCGGCTAGACGCTTCGCCGCGTACTGGTCCAGGGTGAGCGCCGCAAGCTCGCTGTCATGGAGACGGTCGCCGGAGTGGTCCACGGTCGATTCAAGCGTGCGCATCAGATCGAGCGCGTAGCCGTTGCATCCGTCGAGCCCGTCGCTGCAGCAGCCCAATCGGATTACGGGATGACATTGCAGCCGTGTCCGTGGCGTGCTCTCCAGCCGGGGAATCAGTCCAGCCTGGATGAGCGAGGTCTTGCCCGCGCCGGAAGGCGAGATCAACAGGGCAATCCGCTTGCTGGTCAGCAGGGAGCCGAGCTCGCGGATTTCGCGCTCGCGCCCGTAGAGCGAGTCTCCCCTCCGAAAGGGGACGGGACCAACATAGGGATTGGATGCGGACGGCTGAACCGCGCCGGTCGAAGGTGCCGGCCGGCTCGCCTGGGACAACGTGTTCGTGTCGACCGTAGGAAGTATTGACGTGGCGTTCATGGGCGCGACTCGATGCGGCGAACGAGCTCTGAGATGAATTCGTCTGCCGAGCTCCATGCAATCTTGATCTTTCCGCGTTCCTGGAAATACTTCCTCATGTATCTCGCGGCACGCTCTGGGTGCAGCAACCGCCCCTCAGTCGGGCTGATCTGCGCCGCCAAGCGTGAGCATTGGTCTCCCAACGCGTTTCCTGGCTGCTTCAGGATCCCTCAAAGCAGCCAGGAAATCCCAGTCTTCCGGCTGGAAACCGAGCAGCAGAAGACCCGACCCGGAAAGGGCGCTCGATACCGGCGCCGGAATGCTGACGGCATTCATTGCTTCGTTCCGCGTGACCGCGATCAGGAAATCGAAGTAGTCGTCCTCCGTCAAAACCAGGCTCGTCGGATATTCGAGATTTCCGAATGCTTGGAATATCAATGGCTGCTGAATGCTGGGCACATAGTCCCTAGGAAGCTCGGGGCCGATTCGCTGCGGCGTGTCGTTGTGCATGATCCATGTACACAGATGAACAACCGGTTCTTTGCCGATGTCCCGCAGCGCATCGCGCAGCAGGTTGTCCCGGTTCGCGCTCACGAAGACGGCGATGTCGAGCTTGGCCAGCAGCAGATGAGGATCCCTCTTGTTCAGTTCCCGCTGCCTACGGCCGATGTGGCTCATGAGCGTGTTCACCAGATCGGTAGTGAGGGGACCTGCCCAGGCTCTCGCCAATTTGCTGCAGGTCGTCCCAGTACCGCGACCGAATCTGCATCGCCAGTTCGGCGCGAAGCTCTTGGATCATGACTGCCTTGGTCTTCCGGTAGGCTCGGAACTGCGCGACCTGCGCCAGATCATCCCGATCCCGGGGGGTCAGGGGAAACTCATAGCGCTCGGCCCATTTGCGCGCAATGTCGCGCGTTGCTCCGAACATGGATTCAACGAGACCCGGCCCCAGTACTGGAACGCACTGGTGGTTGTCGATGTCCGTGATAACCGTGTCCCAGTCCTCGAAGTATTCGTCATCGAAGACCGCCGTCTGCAGGAGTCGTCCTGTCTTGAGGCGCATGAACAGCGTCGGCATCCACCAGTCCGCTTGATCGCGGATGTCGCCGCGCGCCTTCGCCATTGCGTAATCGACCTGGCCGGATCGCGCCAGCTCCGTGAAGAAGCGCGCGAAGAACCTGCTGGCAGACTTCATCGAGATCTTTCCCTGCATGGCGACCACGGCGCCAACGCCCGCCTCAGCCAAGCGGGGGCCGAGTGCAGAAAGTACCCCACGATCCTGGTTGCCCGCGCTTTCACACGACGCGAGTACCACTAGGCGGGGCCGTTCGATCATGTCCCTCATCCGCTCGACCAGCTCCTTGGCCTTGACTGAATGCGCGGTACCGGCGTCATTTTCCAGAAGCAGCCGAGGATCGCCTTCGACGGTGAAGGTGCCGTGGCACACGACATAGAGGATGTCAGCGTAGTGATCGCGGAGTCGGGCAACGATGTTGTAGACCGTTGCCGGAGACTTGAGCACGTCACAGACGATGCCCAGCCCATCCCGCTCTCCTATCCGCAATGCATTGCCGAGCCTTTCGATTTCGCCTTTCGTGTCGATGGCTTCCAATCCCCACTTCGTCTTGAGGTCCGATGGGTTTGCAACAACGACCAGGACGCGAGGCTTGGTCCCGGGTTCGAACGGTTTGAAGCGAAATTCCTGCGCGGTAAGGAATCGAGAAAGCCACACGTTGTCCTGCAGTGAGAGCGGCGTCCCTGTGGCAGGGTCGCACAGCGTCTCCCAGCGCAGGTCATGCAGTTCTGGCGCACTGCTTTGGATGGCCAGTCGCAGGCGCAAGCCATCGCGCTCCCTCGAGACTGACTGAGCCCGCTGCAGCGCACCAGTCAGTGCGTTCCCAGCACCGTCACCATCGAAAAGCATCTTGGTGAGCATCCGGCCGTACTCAACCGCATCGGAGGAAACCTCGAGCAGCCTGTCGAAGTTGAAGGAGACCTCCATGGGTTCCACGAGAACGGATGCAATGTCACTCAGCGGGTCGTTGAGCCGTACCGTCACGCAGTAGCGGCCCCGGTCAATCCATTCAAGTCGAAGCTCGAGTTCGCAGTAACTTCGTGGCATCGTTTCACAACCAAGTGAGGGGCAAGGATGAGCGACGAACATGCGGATTTACAGGTTCGCCAGCTTGATGCGCTCACTGGGAGAGCTCCCAGTGATTCGTTGGCGGAGTCTAGAACCGCCTCTTGTTCATGGGAATACCATGAATCGGGGGGAAAGCATGTATTCAGCCGAAGCCATTCAACGCTCGTGATGGTTGGTCAGCAAAGCGCTAATAGAGAAAATTGCGCATGTTGCTTGAGAATTTCGCGGCCTCCGTGGATTGACCAGCGTTGCTTGAGCACTGGCGCCAGCTTTGCCAATTTGTCTTTTGAGCATCCACCGAAGGTGTGGCGCGCAGCCTTTGATCATCATCCGTTGGCGCGAAGAGCGAATGCTGCTCCGGCGGCTGCGGCAAACCAGGGCCAGCCCAATCCAGTACAGGTAGTGGTTGACGTCGGATTCGTGAGATGACGTGCCAGGAGCGCACCTCGATCCATGGAAATCCCGCCGCCTGAAAAGCCGCCTTCTTTTTGGCATTGACCGTGTGCGTGTGCCACACCTCGATCACCAGCAAGATCCGGTGAGTGCGCACACACCTCACGACCAAGTCGGGCACAAACCGGCTGCTTCCGATCCTGAGGGACCTCTCGGTCTCCACTGCAATCGCAGCAGTCAGGCTCACAAGACAGGCAAAAGCTCGCCAAGTCACGCCGGCATGGAACAGTCCCATCAGACCCTCGCGCGCCTTCAATTCCATTGCAAGGCGTCGAATTGCCCGCTGGTGTGGAGTGCCCTGCGGATCGCGGGGGCGGCGATTCTGCTGCGTCCGTCGAGCCCTGTGCCGTATGCGTGAATGTCTGAACACCCGCGTGCAGCACGCCAGCCCGCGCAGCCTTGGTTTCTCACTGCGCTCTACGTTGATCGTGCCCTCGGGACTATCGGCGGCGGAAATATTCCACGAATCCAATGGGGAAAATCGACAAAATTAAGATGATCACTCCTAAATAGATATCAATTTATGACAATTAATATCATTCGCAAGATCGAATTTTAAAAGAGTTCTATTGAGCGATGCGGCTCCGAGGTCCGGCGGATGGCGTGCAAATTGACATGAATTGCAATGATGGGCGAGCCATCATCGCTCCGACCGGATTGCACGTGGAGGCATTGAAGCTTAGAGTTACAACGCGTAAGGAGGCCGCTGTTTCTCACTAGAGACTAATCGATTGGTTTTCGATGAACCCACGCCAGTCGTCACTGAGTACTAAAAACTTCCGGCTTGTTAGCGCGCCGATGCCGGGCATGGTGGAAAAAATTAGAAGGCTCCTCAAAAACTATGCGGGACTGGAACAGCCCTTCATTGCCTGGGTGGGTGAAAACCCTGTCCATTCGATGGAGTTGCAAGAAAACTTTGCCCTGCTTAACTGCGGGACGGTTTCGTTCGCACCGAAGGAAGATTTCTTGCTGTGTATTAAGCGCGGCGAATGGTTTGATGCAGTCGTCATTGTGGGACCGATGAAATTTCCCTGGATGATTTTCTCACGATCCGCAAATTCTACGACGTTGCGGCGTTAGCTGTTTTTGATAATTTTCAATTAAAAAAATTACTTAGCGGCGCAGGGGAAAGGTTTTTTCGACTGAATAACGTTGACCTCGTTCATTTCATGCTGAGTCCGCCTGAACTTGCATTGAGATTGTTGTCGCTTATTTCTGCAGCTTCCCGACTCAATAGTCCTTTTCAACAAACTTGGGGCGATTATCTATTCAAAGCAGGCCTCGACATTGTGGAACATGGACAAGTTTCTGTTCAGCTGGAGTCGAATGAGTTTGATTTGGCATTGGAATTGTTTTGCAATATTGGCCAAATTCTGCCGCGCGAGCGCTTGATGAAATGCATGCACGGGACGGAATTGAATATTCAACATCGATCGCTCGATGTGGCTCTCGGTTGTTGAAAAAAAACTAGGTCTTTATGAAGAAAATGGGATTTCTCCAAATGCCATATATGGCCGAGGCTACATCTTGCGAATTTCAAAGGAATTGAATGCGTAGCGAGCTTTTTATTCGGTTTGGGTGAAGTTGATCGCGATATTTTCTTGATTTGTGGAAATTTTAAAACGTGAGTGGTTTTCGACTGGCCCAATTGCGCCCGTCGGATGATTCTAAAAAACTTCGAGGGGCGTCTGATATGAACAAGGTTTTCAAGATTATTTGGAGCTCGGCCGCCGGGGCCTGGTGTGTTGTCGGGGAGCAAACCAAGGGGCGAGGAAAGGCCAAAAGCCAAACCAGCGTCGCTCGACATGCGATGGTCGCCGTGACCATGGCGATGGGCTTGGGAAGCTGGAACCACGCGATCGATGGCATCGCCGGATCAAACGCCGGTGTCAACGCGGCAAACGCAAACGCTTTATCAACTTTTGGTTCGGGCGGTGGCGTGGTGTCCTCGTCCTTCAATGGCGTTGCACTTGCCGGAGCGTCCGACTGCGGAATCATTGGGAATATGAACGCGGCTGCCGTGTACGGAACTGGTGCGTCGTTCACCGGCGGGTTCTATGGGTTCGGCACGCAAGCCTCCGCCGTATCGTGGAGCGCCGCGCAAAACGCTGGAACCGGTCAGGCCGGCGGGATCAACAACTACGCGGGCGCCCAGACCTTGGGTAACGTCAATGTCACGGCAGCCAATATCGCCAGTGCGGCGGCCAATGTCAGCGCATTCGGTATGAACTCGTTCGCAACGGGCTGCGGCTCGCAAGCAAACGGATTGGGCGCGACGGCCATAGGTTGGAATGCCTCTGCGCCCGGTGCCGGCGGAATTGCGATGGGGGTGAATGCCAATGCAGCGGCTCAGGGTGGGATTGCTCTGGGAACACAGGCCAGAGCGGTGGCCGTGGACTCCCTGGCGCTGGGGACGCTCGCAAATTCTGCGGCGACGCGTGCGATTGCAATCGGTAGCCAAGCGAATGCGCAATATGCAGACAGTGTGGCGCTCGGTGCCAACTCCACGATGGGAGCCGCCGCACCAACTGGCACGGGTTACATCACCGGCACCGCGGCACCGGCGGCGGAAGTGTCCGTCGGAAGTTCTACAAACTTGCGCCGAATCACCAACGTTGCCGACGGGGCGGCGGCCCAGGACGTGGCAACGATTTCCCAACTGAGCACGAGCAACACCAGCCTCTCCACCTCTGTGGCGAGTCTCTCGACTTCCACCTCAACCGGGTTAAGCACGGCGACGAGCGGCATCTCCAGCTTGTCCACGGGCCTGAGCACCACCAACAGCAGTGTTGGTAGCCTGTCGACCTCCACGTCGAGCGGCTTGAGCACGGCAACAAGCAGCATCTCCAGCTTGTCGACGGGGTTGAAATCAAAAGAGCTGCGACCCGACTCCGAGGTGGCCTGGTACAACCTCGGGCTGGCGTTGAGCCAACTTGAGCGCACCGGCGAGGCGGAGCTCGCATACCGCCAAGTCCTCAGCATTCGCCCATCTTTTGCGGAAGCCAATATAAATCTTGCCAATCTTTTGAGTCGCAGTCGCGGCAGCGCTTCTCTCTGAAGAATTCATCAGGACTTGGTGGATCCCTTTTCGCGCCAAGCATCAATCCGGGTGCCGCTGAAGGCGAGGCGTCTTGGTGGATTCTTTCTTTACTCGCCAGTTCGGCAACTGGCGTTCTCCTTTCACTGCCGGTCTCATATTGACGGAGGTCTAGATGGTCATGCCGATGTGTACGACGGCTTGAAACAATGCTGCCGGATCGCGCTGGCTTCGTCGTTTGCCACCGAAGACGCGCTCGGCGCCGCGCTCAATGACAAGTGCATGTCGTGGGCGAAGGATTGGGAAGCTCGGCGGCCCGCTGCCCACCGATCGCGTCCTCGCTGATTCGATCAACGTGTGAGGGCTGTCAGTTGGGGGAAGTAACTCGCCGACGCGGCTGTTCAGGTGCGTTGGCAGCCAGGTCGGCACATCGTTCAGCTAGGCCACGGATCATGGCCGTTGACTACGTGCCGACGCTACTCAAGGTGGTCAGACTGATCGCTCATGCTGTTGCAAGCGGATGCGCGCCTAGATTGTCGGCGCGTTGGATGGCGCGAGGGCCATGGAAGCGGCGCAGTAGAAGAGGTCCAATGCCTGGCGATGTCCGGCCGTTAGCTTTCTGCCATTGCGGTGCCGAACCAAGGTGCGCACCACTGATCGGTGCTGACGCGTGCGACGCTGTCGGTGGCTCAATTCAGCGCCTGATGCTTCAACGCGAGGAGTTGATAGCCTCGAGCATAGATCGTTTGGAGCACGAAGCCATTCTCTTCGTGCAATTGAAGTTTCTTGCAGATATTGCAGACACAGACATCCATGGTCCGAGAGTCCTTATTCAAAATTTCGGCGCAAAACCCACTTATCAATTGTTCCTTGGTCAGGAGGCGGCCGAGATTTTGAAAAAATTCAAGAGCCACGATAAATTCTTTAGGCTTGAGGCGTATGGGGACGCCTTTGCACATCACTGTTTTCCCATCTGCGCGGAAACAATAATCACCCCAAATTCTCCGCTCAAAACCAGGTTGCAATGAAACTTGCATCGTTAGTAGGAAAAGACGCAATGCTAAGCTGCGCTAATCAGCAATGAACGAGGTAAGCACAATTCGATTCAATCGAAAGAAGATTTCATTTTTTCGCCTGATGGAGTCGAACCTGATGTTCTCGAGTACGCAAAATATATGAGCATCGGACAGCTCCTTGATGGCCCGCAGCCGGTCGATATCGATGGTGCTTGGAGTCAAAAGAGTTATGGAATCAAAAAATTTGCCCTGCCGCATATGGGGAAGCAAATTCTCTAAACACGTCAGCGGCGTTACTCTGCATCCCAGCATTTCGAAGTGATTGCGGAGTGTTGCTATATTCGGAGCATCTTCGTGGATCAACGCAATGGAAGGATTTCCGATTCCCGCATCCATATCAAAAACATTTTCCAAACTCCCTTTAACCTCTAGGTAGGGCCTGGATTTCTTGAGATGAGTGCCAGCGAGAGCTGCATGGCTGATTGTCATTGCCTACCTCCTTATGCGAAAAATGGATCATGCGACTTTAGGAGCACCACGTTAGCCAAAGTGCGGGAGGGCAAATCTAAGCTTTCTGAACTCAACGGGCAACAGTGTAAACACGTCAATTGATGACGTTATTTTTCAGTAAATTTCATCCCCTACAACTGAGGCTGTGAAATTTTTGGGGTTCAACTCGAATTTGCTTGGGCTTGAAGTTCTTTACGCCTTTGCGCGCGTCATAAATTGACCCTGATTGAAAAAATGAGCAATTCATTTGCCGGCAAAAATGCGAACAAGTTCCGAATATTTCTGTGCAAGACACTGCCACTTGCGCCGAGGGGCAACCCGCGGGTCTGGTTTTCTGCTCGTAACTGAACTGCTCCCTGGGAGGGGTCAGCCACCGTCGGGCCTACTCGGCTGGCCATGTACGCCTTGACGTCATCGATGAAAACAAGAGAAAATTTGTGCTATAAATTCGAAGCAATCAAGTAATCTATGGCGCAAATTCTTGCCGGATTGCAATAATTGTCACCACTCCTGCGAATTGACATTCGCCAGGCCTGCCTGAAAAAATATTGAGGCACTCATGGAAACCCAAAATTCTCTACCGGCTGATCGCCCAGTGATTTTTTTGATCGAAGATGAGCAGGCGTTGCTGGACGCTTGGGTGGAAAGTCTCAATCAAATGGGTTTCGAGGCTTTCAGATTCCCGACCGCAATGGCCTTCTATCGAGCTTTTTCCGTTGCGCGCTGCCATATCGTTGTAATTGATGTAGAACTACCCGATGAAAACGGTTTTTCAATCGCGCGACATATTCGCTCCATCCAGAACGTTGGAATTGTTTTTGCAACTGGGCGCAAAAATTGGAGGACCGCCTAGAGGGATTGCGCTCGGGGGCCGATGCCTTTTTGGTTAAACCGGTTCATACAGAGGAGCTGGCCTACACCTTGGAGGCCGTGTATCGGCGAATCAAAAACTCATCCGATGCGGATCCTAGAACGCCCTCCTCCCTCTTATCCGCGCCGCTGGTGTCCGAGAAGTCCGAGCGATGGACGCTCTCGGAGGGGAATTGGGTCCTGCTGGATCCTTCCGGCCGCGCGTTACGCTTGACGAGTTCAGAACGGATCATCCTGGCGATGCTATTCAATCAAAGAAATGAACCCGTAGAGCGCAGCCAGCTTGCCTTGGCTCTGGACGGCGGCTCGAAGGAATGCACATCTCAGCGAGTTGTCACATTGATCAGCCGGCTTCGGCGTAAAGCTGTAGAAGCGGGCATGCCCTTGCCTTTGCATTCCGCGAGAGGAATTGGGTACGAATTCCATGGGTGAAAATCCACTGGAAACCAGGCCCTTGATTTCCTCGGCTTGTTGTTGTGAACTTGCCCAGATTTGCCTTGCAACGGCGCATCGCCTGCGGCGCCCCCTTGCGGTCCGTCACTTCGGCGATGGTGACTGCAACAGCATGAGGCAGTCCCTGGGTATCAACCCCGATGTGACGCTTGATGCCCGAGACCTTCTTGCCCGCGTCATACCCCTTGCGAGCTGCCGTATCCGTGTTCTTCACGCTCTGCGCGTCCACGAGCAATAACGTCGGCTGTACGTTTCGCCTCAGTCTCTCTCGGGCCGCGCAACCTGATTTTTTTAAAGCCCGCTCCAGCACACTGATGCCGTGCTCGTCGGGTCACCGTCGTTGGCTTCGTGCGCCGACGCACGCTTTGCAGCAGCGCCTGGACTTCTTCAAACTTCTCGCGACTGATGTCGCTGGCGTATTTTCTTTCTCACGTCACCATTTTCGCGTTACGAGCAAGATCGTGAACAGACTCTTAGTCGTATGGAGACTTGATCTCGTCCGGCACCGCACGCCTGCTGGGCTGGCCCGAAAACGGGAGCGGCTGGGGGTGAGGGTCCGCTGCCTCAGGTTGAGTCGCCGGTGGGGTGGCGATCGGAAGTGCAAGCCGAAAGATGGTTCCTTGCTCTGTGCTCGAGATCAGCATCACATCGCCGCAATATTGACGCGCGATAGTCTGCGAAATGTGCAGTCCCAAGCCGGTCCCTCGAACTCGCGAGGAGTGTTCCCCTCTGAAATAACGATTGAAGAGCAAGGGTTGTTCCTCGGCCGGAATGGGGCGACCGACGTTGCAGACATCGATGAGAAAGAGCTGTTCCCGGACGGTGCAACTGACGATCACCGCAGACGCGCCATCTGAATACTTGATGGCGTTCTGATAAATGTTCGAGAGCGCGATCTCGAGTGCAGCAGGGTCACCTTGAATCCAGACTTGGGCATTGCATTCGCGCAGCTCATACCGGCTGCCAGGCCCATAGGACCCCACGGCCAAGACCTTTCGCACGAGCGCATTGAGGTCGACGATTTCCTCGGCTTTAGGCTTCAGATCGGCTTCCAGCGCGCCGCTCAACACTATGTTGTCGACCAAATTTGAAATTCGAGTGACAACTTCACGAATTTTTCCGATGGCCTTTTTAACTTGGTCGCTTTCACCGGTCTTGGAAACCAACAAGGCATGACTAATGGCGTCGACAGCGTTCAAAGGAGACCTGATTTCGTGTGAAACGACAGCAACAAACTCACCTTGACGTCTTTTTTCCTCAAGAGCGAAGGCTGCCGTCGCTTCAGATTTTTCACGACGGGTCTTTTCTTTTATAAATTCGACCTTCACGTCACCTGCTCTCCACGCGATGACGGCATTGAGGAGAAGGAAGAAGAGGAGCTGCGCAAATTGGACGATAATTTCACTGAAGAGTGGGTAATCGAAGTTGGTCACTCCTGTCTTCAGGATGAGGTAGATGCCCCATGACCCTGCCTGAATGAAAAAGGGCACTGCGAGAAAAATATGGTCGCGCGTGAAATGCCGATGTAGCAATCGCGCAACCAATACCGCATTGAAAACGCCAAGCGCCAATCCAAAGATCTGCACATACCAGATCGCACGACCAGCAACGCCGAGGATTGCAAGAACGCAGAGGGCCAGCAGTATTGCGCGCACGCAGTCAAGCACGCGAGCGATGCGTCTGAAGTGCTGCCGGTAGTTAAATATCGCGCTGGTGAAGGCTTGCGAACTGAACATGCACGCGTAGACCGACCGCGTCGGTGAACCTGTCGCTCAGTGTCGCGCTTTTTGGAGAGAGCACTAGATTTCCGTACCCCTACGCTATGTAAGCGGCCAGCGCGGCTGTCGCTAGGAAAATGAAATTCCAGAAATAGACTGCCGCACGCGTCCAAACCCAGAAAAGGAACGCAAGAAGGACCATCACGCTCGCCCCGCCAGCGAAGAACAGATAAATGCCCGCGCGTCTTCTTTCGTACTGCTCGAAACCCTTGGGCTGCTAAGCTTGAAGCCTCAGCGGCATGGAGCCATGGCTGCTAATTTGCAGGTATATCGTTTTCTCGGAAACAATCCCCGATACCGGGAAGGCAATTTGACTACCGCCTATTTTCCATTCATCGAGTCGATGCTGATCTCCCAGCACAAACAGGACTTGGTTGTTTCCGCTTTCATCCGGAACATAGACGCGGATGTCGTCGAGCCATGGTGGAGACAAATGAATGACCCAGTCGGCCGGGGCGTCCTTGCTGCGAAACAAGGTGAGTTTCAACCATAAGGTCGCATCGTGCGCAGAGCATACGCTCGGCGCGGGCTTGAAATCGAAACTACCAAGAGCGGCCAGTACTTCGCTCAGCGTGAGCGTTGTTCGAAGGATCGGAAAGAAAACTCACGCCCGACGTGAGGGGGATTCCGACCTCGATACCTTGATTTTTTTCGAGCGTGACAGCTGAGCAATTCTTGCTGATCAGAAAAAGAATGAGGCCGATCAAGATCGCAAACCTGTGCCAATCCGAGATGGGGCAATGGACGCGTCGACTTGAATCGCGCCGGTCAATGTTCATGACAGCATCTCCGGCGGTGTTGAATAGGGCGTCTCGGGATCGGGTTGGGTTTGCGTGCTCCGCAGGAAAAAATCGGTTTCTCTTCCATGAGAAGAAGTATCTCTCGGACATGAGCGTCGGAGAGCGCCCTGCTCCTCGGACTTGACGACTTCGAGTCGAACTTGCCGCCGATGGCAGCCAAGAAAGGCGGCTGAACATGGCCAACGCCATTCACACCTCCGACCCTCGCCACTTCAAGCGACTTTGGCTGAGCTTCGGAGGCTCCATCTGCGGCCTACGCCGCACCGGAGAGGTCCGATATGACCACCCGATGTTCCCGCATCCAGTCCGCGCAAATGATCGGCGCCACGATGTTCCGGCCGTATTGATGTCCCGTTTGAATCAAGTAGTTGCGGCGAACCATGCCAGCTCATCGAAGGGTTCCAGACACCGTTCATTCGAGCTTCTGGAGCAGTCCTCCGCTCGCAGCTGAAGAAGTACGGTATGCATGCTTCGCACCCAAACGGCATCAGTCCGGAAAATAGCCCCAGCCACGTCTCTTGAGCTGGCAAATGCCGATGTGCACTCACCCAACAGAATACTGGTTAAAAAAAACAGTGCGTTGTTACAATACACCCAGCGAGTCAGAAATCGGCAAAGAAACAAGCATCGAGTGGACGCACCACACCTTCAACCCTTGGTGGGGTTGCGTGCGAGTGTCCGCCGCTTGCGACCATTGCTACGCGGAAACCTGGGCTAGGCGCTTGGGCGAGGATGTTTGGGGTGCGAAGTCCGAGCGCCGCTTCTTCGGTGATGCCCACTGGAAAGAACCCCTGAAGTGGGATCGCGAAGCGAAGGCTCAAAAGATCCGGTGGCGCGTGTTCTGTGCGTCCATGGCCGATGTCTTCGAAAATCGCAAGGATCTGGTCCCCCATCGGCAACGCCTCCTCGAACTCATTGCAGCAACACCAAATCTGGATTGGCTGCTCCTCACCAAGCGCATCCACCTAGTTCGCAAGCAGTTACCGAAAGGGTACGAACTTCCATCAAACGTTTGGCTTGGTGCGACCGTCGAAAACCAGGCGGCCGCAGGCAAGCGTTTGAAATACCTTTTGGAATTCACCACCCCATCGGTCCGTTTCCTCTCTTGCGAGCCGTTGCTCGGTCCTCTAGATCTGCGTGAGTGGCTTCAAGTCGGCACAACAGGCACGCGAGTGGACTGGGTCATCGCTGGCGGCGAATCCGGTCCAGGTTCGCGCCCGATGGAGCCCCAGTGGCCAGAAGAGCTACGTGAGCAATGCAACGCCGCCGGCGTCGCGTTTCACTTCAAACAATGGGGCCACTGGGCTCCGGTCGAGCAGGCTGCAGACGCTCTGACAGCGCGAACCGCGATCCATATCATTCGGCGCGATGGTTCGGAGGTCAAGCTGGCTGCAGTCGGAAAAGGGAAGGCCGGACGCTCACTGGGCGGCCGATACTGGGACCAGTTTCCAAACACTGGAAAACAGGTCTAGCACCTATCTACCCACGCACTGCGGAAAGGCTCGCTCTTGGCACAGAATCACTATGACTGGGCAGACGGGCCCGCAGAGCTTGATGCACACAGTCTGACAAAGCATGAGGTGCTGGTCGGATATCTTCTTCGCTATTTCGAGCAGCGGACGCTAAATGCCCGCGGGCGAGAAAGACTGCGTATCACACTTGTCGACGGGTTCTGCGGAGGTGGGCTCTATACGATCCGAGGAAAGCGACAGGAAGTTCTTGGCTCCCCGCTTCGCATGTTGGCGGCGGTCGAGGAAGCCCGCATTTTGATCAACCAGGGCCGGACCAAGCCCATCGAGCTGGATGTCCAGTACGTGTGCATCGACAAGGATGCCCGCGCGCTTGCCCATCTCACCAAGGTTCTCAACGATCGTGGATACGGAGCTGAAATCAATCGCTCTATCCACCTCATGCGCGACGAATTTGCAGCGGCTTCACCTGCAGTTCTCAAACTCGTCAAGGACCATACGCCGCGCGCGACGACAGCACTTTTCTTTCTCGATCAATACGGCTACAGCGACGTGCCTGCACCGCTGATCCAGCAAATCTTCAAAGAGCTTCCTGGAAGCGAAGTGGTACTGACATTTCACGTCTCCTCGTTCGCGACGTACACCAATGACGAATTCACGGACCATGTCTCCAGCAAACTGGTGATCGACATCCGATCTGCGCTCGGAGGAAAGTCGATCGAGCAGATCAAAGAAGACGATGCCGATTGGCGCCGCTTCATCCAGGCGGCCCTGTACCAGGCATTGGTTCGCAACTGCGGCGCCGAGTTCTTCACTCCATTCTTTATTCGCGGCGACGGAAGTGGTCATGGCGAATACTGGCTTGTTCATCTTTCGCGGCATCCGCGCGCGCAGGATGTCATGAAGCAGGTGCACTGGAAGCACCAGAACCACTTCATCCACTACGGCGGCCCCGGGCTGGATATGCTCGCGACCCACACGATGGGCTTCAGACAGGAGTTCACCGGCGGCTTCTGCTTCGGCGACGTTGCGCAACGCCAGTCCGCCGATGCCCTAGTCCAACAACTTGCCCAAAACATCTTCAAGCGCGGCCAGCCTGTGCGGATGGGTGAGCTGTTCTCGTCCACCTGCAATACCTCGCCAGGAACTTCAGGCATGTACAAAGAGGCGCTTGAAGTGCTGGCCGGCGAACAAGACATTGTGATCACCGCCGAGGATGGAACATCTCGAAAAAGAGCTCGGTACATGCGCGATACCGATTGGATCGAGCGCAGCCACCAGACCGTTCTTTTCAGTCGCCCGGAGCGGAATCAGCCATGAGTTTTCTGCTCGCGCATGCACCCGATCCGCTGCCGATGCTGCCAGTGGAACTCGGACGTGCCGGGGAAGGCGTTGGCCGCTGGGTTCCGGAGATGAAGCACACCTTCCTTGCGAAGTATGTAGAGGGTACCCGCCGGGCCAGGGAGAAGTTCAAACAGCGCGTATACGTGGATCTCTTCTGTGGTCCCGGGCGGGTCCAGGTCAAAGGGGAGACGATGACACGCCCTGGTGGTGCTCAGGTCGCCTGGCAACATTCCCGACGCGATGGTGCAGAGTTCACGTCGTGTCTTGTCGGTGATCTAGATGTCACGCGAGCATCAGCATGCGCCGAACGACTACTAGCGGCAGGTGCACCAGCGCGTGCATTCCCGGGGGCCGCTGAAGCAACAGTCGACCGGGTGATCAAGGCCATCCCCAATAACGCGCTATGTCTGGTCTATCTGGATCCGTACAACCTTCAGTACCTTTCGTTCAGCGTCATTGAGAAGCTGGCGCGACTGCACTACGTTGATTTCGCTGTGCATTTCAGCACAATGGACCTGAGGCGTAACGTGTTGATGGAATACAACCCGGAACGCGCGCGTTTCGACGCGGCAGCCCCTGGATGGCGGCAACATGTGGATCCCGCTGCATTTGTGCGAGGGGATACAGACGAGGCGTTTTTTGACTACTGGTGCGGCCTAGTAAGAGGCCTCGGCTTCTCCATTAGCCAGCGAATGCCCCTCGTTCGGGACGAAGGAAATCGACCGCTCTATCACCTCGTTTTCTTCAGTCGTCACGAGTTGCCGAACAGGATCTGGGGAGATGTGGCCCAGGGCGTTAACCGCGAGTTCAACTTTTAACTACTAGGCGCCGAGCCGCGGCGGACCGCTTCCTCCACAACTACTCTGCGCCGGCCGCTCAAGCGGCAGCAAGTGAGCCTGCGATACGGTAGACACGAGCGTGCGCAGCGGCCCGCAGGAGTGCGTTATCTGTAGCTCGGCACGACCTTGGGGACCCCTCGCGTCGCCAGAAACCTGTTCACCTTCTCGATGATGAACTTTCGGTTCGCGTTGTACTGTGGCGCCGCGCTTTGATTCAGCTGTCCATTCTTGTGGTCTCTAGCGGCACTGACACGCAAATCGCTAACCATTTTGAGCAGGTCTGCGCGCATCCTCTTATTGTCACCTTTCGGCAGCAAATTTTGCGGAAGGGCGGAGCAGATTAGGGCGCCAGATAGCCGATCACGCAGTAGACCTGATTGAAGAAAGAACACGGTATCGCTCACGCCCGCGATGAAGTCGTCGCAGCTCAACTTGTGCGCGAAGTCGTCGGTGAACGCGGGCCGCTCGAAGGCGGTGCGGAGAGCCTTCAAGTCTTCCAATTGCTGATCACTACCGAAGGCAGAAGCGTACTCCTTGTAGCAGTCCTGCACGAGGCCGTTGTACCTGTTGAGCCTGTCGTTGAAATGCTTCCAACTCCAATAGGTGACTGTGAATGGGTAGGCGTTGCTCTGATTCAAATCAGTCACCGCGTCGTGAAGCGCAGTGTCTTCAGGGACGGTCGTTGCGATCACCAGCGTATCCAGCTTCGGTCGAAAGTGCAGGACGTCGTCTACTTCACTTTTGACTTGCGCCTTGAGCAGCGTCCTCCCCGACTGCAGCTGCTTGCATTGAACACCCAGGTGCCCACCAGTTAGCAACTCGCCGTAGACGTCAACGCCGTACTGACGCTGCCCAAGGCGACCGTATTCGCGCACGGTGCCTTCCACGCAGGACTGCTCGAGCCACCGCGCGACCAAGAGCTGAAAATCTTGCCAGTTGGCAGGGGGAGGAAAGTTGAGAATCATGCTCCCGCGAGCGTACCAAACAGGCGGCGTCGACAGGGGCGAGTGCTCGCGGACGGCTTCGCGCGGGCCGACCATACCAAACAAGCGACCGTGGGACCGGCAATTTACACTAGGCCGCCAGAGGCGAGCACCGGACGCTTACGGACGGAATCCTTGCTCGAACCCGCAGTCGTCGCGCCGCACTGCCCGGAGGCAGGTCGCGGGCGCGGCCATAGCTGAGTTGCTTTGAGGCGCGCAAGACGGGATTTCCGGATGCTTACAGCACAGGTTCAACGAAACCCGCGAACATGCGAGCAACGATCGTCCTGCAAAGCAAACCCGACGGGATGCACGAGGCGAACTTGATCCCCTCGGCAAACGTCGCCAACTCTTCATCAGTCAGTTGGACGGTCGTTTCACTATCTTTCTTAGGCATCAGCGCTGCTGCCGGCGCCTGAACACTCAGCGCATCAAACTTGACGCGTGCCCCTCCGCTGGTAGCCGCCCGCGCATAGGTCCGGTTTTCCTTAGTGCCAGCAAACGTCCAGGTGCGCGTCTGAGTGCCTTCGAGCCTGGATATGAAGTGCGCATCGGGGGACAACGCCAGTTCTTCCGTCAAGGCCGCAAGCTCGATCTTGCCCCGCTGGGACAGATGAACAGCGGGCAGTGCTCCCTCCACCAGTGCGGCACGGATGCCCGAGACAGGCCAGTCATGAGCAAACGACCCTGCAAAAGCGTGAAAGCGTCGCTCTAGATTCGAGTCGGTCGCTTGATCGTGTAGCCCAGCTTGCTAAGGCTTGCGTCGAAGCGCTCGCTCTCAGCCTGCAGCGTCAGCAGATTGTGAGAAAGGTATTCCTGTCGAAGCTTCACCTGGTCCAAACGAAGCATGGTCTTAGCCTCGGTGGCCAGCCTGTCCAAGTTGAACTGGGCCGCAGCGATCAAGTCCCTGACCGCGATAAGCGTTATGACGCCTTCGTAGTTCGGCATTGCAAGCAGCGGGCACTCCCTTACCTGAGCAGCCAAGACACCATAGAACGAGTCATCGCCTGTGAAGTTGGTCTTGGGCCATTCTTGAGCATTAGGACCGCTGAGGGCTTGAAGCGCAGCGGAGAACTCACTGATGGCCGTGTCGATGATCGCGCTGATTCCAGCGAGCGCCTTGGCCTCGTCGTGTACTTTGAGCTCCATCTGCAATCGGCGGTTCTGCCGCGCCTGATCTTGGCTGACCCAGATGACGGCGCCAACCGCAAGCAAACCGCCTACCACTTGCGCCCACGCCGAGGCCTTGCCGTCGAGGAAGGTGTAGATGCCGGGCCAGCCATCGCAAACATGCACTGTGACGGCGGCCACCATCAGCAGCGCGCCAGTCATCGCGGCGATCTCAGCCCAATGTATTTTCTTTGTATTCGCCATGGTCTCGCTCCTCTTCGCGCGGAGCATAGCAGCGCCCACCACATTCACTTCGTCCCGCTGACGGCATCAGGCGCGGCGCGCATCGCCTTTCTGGAGAGGGGGTGCTGTGAACATTGCTGATGGCTTCGACCTGGTGGTTCGTACCGCCACAGCAGTGGCGCGCCCCGACCCCGAGTTGCGGGTCGACGAATGGTCCGAGGAGTCCATGGTGTTGCCGAAAAGCGCGCCGCACTCTGACCCCTTCCGCTATGAGCGCACTCCCTACGCGCGACGCACTGCCCAGGTGCTATCGTCGGGTCACCCTCAATCAACACCCGCGACCCGAAGTCGTTCGGATGGACTACGAGATCCCGCCAGACGGTGCCCTGCATGTGAGGGTTCGTGCCGCCAATGCGGGCTACATGCTCCGCCGCTGGACCGTGGATTGCTCACCGGATCACAGCCTTAAAGATATTGAGTACGCCCTCTGGCTACCTGACCCCCTGGCACTCTATGGAGCGAGCAATGCCTACCTCGCTCCAGGCTACAAGGATCCGAGGCCCGAGGGACCAGCTAGGACAATCAAGGCGCTATAACTCACGCGAGTCCGGGATGGGGCCGCGCGAAATTCTGGTCAGTTATATGTGGCATCTCAGCGGCGAAATCGCGCCAGCCCTAGCGTTCATAAGAGGGCCAGTTTGGAGGCATATGCATTCGTGAGGAAGCTGCCGCATTTTTCATTGTTGACCCTTTATGTGAAGAGGTTGCACATCGATGACCAAAGCCGGATTGAACGCCTTGTTCTCGATCCTGCCGCTCCAGTTCACGTAGCCACGCGGGTTGCACACCACCCGGCAAGAGCGGACTCGATAGTCGAACTGCTGATGCGTGTGGCCATGCACCCAGAGCACGGGCACATCAAAGAATGCATCTGGAAGCTCGTTGACGAAGGCGCCTGAGGCCCAGTCATCGGCGTAGCGCTCAGCCAGCGAGCCGCGATGGGGTGCATGGTGCGTCACGACCACCGTTGGTCCGGCGAACGGTTCCGAAAGCTTCTCGCGCAACCAGGCACGCTGTGCCTGATGAATCCGCAGCGTATCCACTGCCTGAAGTTTCCGCCCCTGCTTGTCGCGCCAGGTATCGGGTTCTGCTGACTCGTCGACCGTCCGGGTCAGCGCGTAATCGTTCAGCAAATTGGTCGCCATCTTCATGGCACGCCCGACGTCGCTGATCGGTCCTTCGGGTGTCTCGATGGCGAGCTCGAAATCGGTCCACAGCGTCGCGCCGAGGAACCGCACGCCGTCGATCACCAGTTCGTCACCATCAAGCAAATGGACATTGCTGCCTTCGGCTTCGCGGCGCGCTTCGGCCAGTGTCGTGTCCAGTCGTCCGTCGTAGTACTCGTGGTTTCCAAGCAGATAGATCACCGGCTTGCCACGAAAGCGGTCCGCCGCCCACTGGACGGCGCGCTTGGCTGGCGAATGAATGTCGCCGGCGAGGATGACGACATCGAATTCGAGATCAGGCACCGGCTCGAAGGGCGCGAACTCGAGGTGAAGGTCGGAGAGGACCAGTACTTTCATTGGGATGCCCCTTCAAAGCGAGCGCGAAGCTCGGCACTGGCCTTGTCGTCAAAGCCCACGAACGAGTTGCACACCACCAGATGGTCCTTGCAGCGATCGAACTGCCAATAGGCATCGTCGAGTGCGACCCAGGGCTCGTCGACCGCATCGTGAAGCTGGAGCCAAGCGAGGATTTCTCCTTCGCGCTTCCTGTACAGCGGCTGAAGGCCAAAGCCCGAAGGAGGGATAGCTCCAACGATGCGGGTCCGGATGTCGCTGGAGAACGGCTTCAGCAGCGTCTTGTTGAGCAGGTGCTCACGCCAGGACGAACTGATCACGATCTTCACGAACGGGAACTCGCGCAACAACGCCTCCAGGCGCGGCAGGAAGCAGAAGTCGGCACCGCCGTTGAGGATGTGGTCCTCCCCTTCGGGATGCAGCACGCCATCGAAATCGAGGAACAGGATCACTCCGGACCTCCCACTCCACTCCTATCCAGCGGCCACGTCGGGTGCGAGCCCATGTCGACCCCGAAAGCGCGGAGCGGTATCTCGGCGGTCCTCATACGACACCGCCGTGTCAAATTGCGTTAAGCATCGATCGCACCTTCTCAGAACCACCCCCGGTAGCGAACGCCGCTGGCGTTTGGCCATCGAGCCATTCGTGCGGCTTGTCCAACCAAACTCGGGCCTCTGCGCCAAACACCTGAGCAGCGAGATCCAGCAAGTCTTGTGGAGGACCTCCCAACCCCGTCTCATCCCGCGGCCACGCCAGGTGCGATCCCATATCGACCCCGAAGGCACGGAACGGCGCCGCGGCGGTCAGCGTGCCTTCGGCGATGTTCTGATGATGGTGGCCATGAACCACCAGTTGGACACCGAGCGCCTCGGTGAGTTCGTCGATTGCTTGGCAGCCATGCGGGTGCGCTGCTGGCGCTTCGTGCGTCACCAGGATGTCGGCGGGCGGGCTCCGCAGCAGTTGCTGATATTCGTCCGGGCAGATGGTGGAGCGGTGCCGGCGGGCAATGCCGTCTCGCCACCGCTCTTCGCGGCGCATAGACCGGTGCAGCGCATCGGCCGAAGCGGATGCGGCTTCTTTGATCGGCTGCCGCGGATCCCAGATCTTGCTGCGGAAGATGCCGCCCAGGCCCGCGACCTTGTACCCGGAGATCTCGACGACGCGTCCGTGCAGGTTGCGATCTGCGAGCTCAGATCCAAACAGGCGATCGAAATCGCCATCCGAATCAGTATCGTGATTGCCAGGGATCCAGCGGACCTCGGTGAGATCCAGGATCGGGCTCAGCTCGACGTGCAAAGGCTGGCGCGCCTGGATGTCGCCCAGCAGCACAATCGCCTCGGGCCGGAAGCGCTCGACCGCGGCGATCACGGGCTTGAGGTCGCCATGAGGGTCGCCGAAGAACATCAGCTTGGGAGCCGACTGTCTGAGCGCGGATCGCGCGTGGAGGTCCAATGGGATGAGAGGATTCATTTCACATGTACGCCGACGTGGCGAAGAAAAGTGACGATGAAGCTTGAGCTGCGCGCCTTTCTTGAACCAAGAACAGTTCGCCAGCGAATCCGAAGTGCGGCTCAACGGCGAGCCTCGAACCACAGGAAGTGCGAGCGCAACTCCTGAAAACTATCTTCATCGAACGCACGCGTGGGGTCGGTGAGGACGAGTCGTTCGAAGTCCGCTTTAAAGCTCTGGGGCCAATCATCCAGTGCAACCCACTCTGCGTCACTGCGGCCGTTTCCATCGAGCCAGGCCTGAATTTCCAACTGGCACCGGTTTTGGACCGTCATATTGGGGTCAATCTGTGGCGTCGCTCCGATAATCCGATGCCGAATGTCAGCGCTGAAATACCGTTGCAGTTGCTCGATGCTTTCGGCTCGCCGCCAATCCGACGAGATGACGACATCCACAGACTTGAACTCTCGAAGGAGATCTTCCAGAAGCGGTAGATGGCTGAAGAATTTGCTGCTGAACGAATAGTCCGCCCCGACAGGATGAAGAACGCCATCTACATCTAGGAATAGCAGATCGCTGGAGTCACCAGTGCGGCCAGAGACGTCATGGATCATGATCGCTTCCACCATAGGTAGACGACCGGGTTCGATCATCCGACGAACCCGGCCTGGTAGGACTCCAGGAGATCGATCACGGCGTCAGCTCGTCCCTCGGCCACCAGTGTTTCAGCGGTCTTGTAGGCAAGCGGTGCCCGGGGCTCGTTCCTATACCAAAGGATGCTGGCCTCAAGGTCGCCTCCCGAGGTCTCCCTTGCGGCGGCCAGTACTCGCAGGCTCGTGCGGATATGCGATTGGATGCTCTCTGCCGCGGGCGCGCGAATGACCGTGCTTCGGTGGACATGCGCATTGCTGGCGAAGGAAGCGATATCCAGGCCCATTATCTCGATGAACTTCGCCGGCAACAGGATCTGGCGCCCGTCCACCACATCGCAAAGCTGTTGGGCTAGACGTCGGTGGTCTGCGGTCCTCTGGCTCGCCGGATCGTGCAGTAGTCGTTGAGTTGGAGCTTGGTCCATGGCTTTCCTTCGACGGGCCTATGAAGCGATATTGCGGTGCCGCCGATTCGGCCGGATGCCCGGTACGAAGACGATGGGGACCGCCTCACCGAAGTTCTCCGCCCGCCGGGCCCAGCGCATGGCCTTGGAGGCAGGCACGGAGATATCTCCGCCAAGGATCACGACGTCATAGTCGATCTTCGGGACGTTGAAGATACCGAACTCGAGATGCAGGTCGGAAAGAACAAGCAGTTTCATCGCGGCAGTCTTTCAAAGTAGGGTCGACGTGCGCAAACCGGGTATCGATACGACATCACTGAACCCCTGCATGTTGGCTCTTGTGCTCAAGAACAAACAACTCGAAAGGCTTGCGAAGTTCGTCCGCTGTAGGGAACCCCGGTCCGGCAATCAGTCCAAATCGCTCCATCATTTGCAGCCCCTGATCAACTGAGAGTGCCTTGCAGAATGGATTGCTCATCCTTCCATGTGCCACAGCCGACAAGAATGCGCATCCGTTGCGCAAACGTGCCGCATCCAGCATGGAGAGCCTGTGGAGAGGAAGAGATCCCACAAAGACTGGCGGTGTCTTCCACAGCAGATCGCCGCAGCAACTGCACTGACTCAGAAAAGCGATACCTCGACCCTGCGGTCCGCCTTTTTCCATGGGCGTCTGCAGCATGACCGCGGCGCGACAATGCGGGCATCTGTCTTCCATCAGGCACTCGTGCGTGTAGCACATGCGCCAAGGGTTGAAACGCCAGTGCACGGGGAAATTCGGGGTTGTTTGATCTCGAAGACAAAGCGGACAGAAGCGATAGCGCGGCATCTTCTCCACTCGAAGCAATACTTCGTTCTGTAATCGGAGCGAGACTCCCACGCAAAAGATGCGCTGCACAAGATCAAAACTCGACGGCGGCAAGCCGCAGCGCGCAGCGATCTTCCGAACATCCTTGCGTGTGAAGTTCACATCTACATCGTTGCGATCCCCAACACCCAACCATCTGCACAGCTCCTTGAACGTTAGGCCCTGGCTTGCCGCCCCTCTGCACAACCACGATGTGGGAGCTTCAAGAAAATCTGGCCGGCACATTCCAAACAACTCTTGATTCATGAGGGCATCTAGAACAGAGACTGTTGACTCAGCACCCCTCGGGATGCTCCGAATCTGGCGGACAGTCTTCTTGCAAAGATTCGGTGAAGCAGAAGCTCTGCGACCTGCGCATCGATCACGGACACTCGCTTCAGTACCAGGCTTTCCAGCCCTCCCTCCCACACCGTTCGTCTCAGAGAAGTCATTCGCGCGCTATCAGATGACTCCATCTGTATCAAGCGCTCGAGTCCGCGAGCGACAATCAACGCCCATGTCCTTGAAGAAAGTCGATGCAAGCTTGGAAACTGCACCGCACAGTCCTCTCTGCCAACAATGCCCATTGCCACGGTGATGCGCATGATCCACATCCAATGTGGCCAGGGCCCACCACGCAGGCAGCAAAGCGGCCAGTTCGCAGCGATGCGCCTCCCCAGCGACATGCGCGCTGAACAGCGCTAGAGAAAAGTCCGGCCATTTTGTAGACCTCCGATGGCTCACCCGGGGTCGATTCGATGTAAGCGCCGCATTTGCACACATCGATTGAAGGTCTGTCCCAAGTCAACGGATGCTTGCAACGCACGCATTGCTCAACCATCGGTACATGATGAATGGGGCATACCGCATGGCAGCTGTAGTCCCATGCCCCCGGGCAATAACCAAAGCAATGAAGACAGGTAGGACAGACTTGGGGGCGCCTGAAACGCAAGCACGGAGCAATCAACGTTGTCTGGCCGAAATAGAGGATCGCTGGAGTTCTGCCCACGCGACCATAGATCGGCAATCGAGCACGCAGCTCCGAAGGATCGGCAGCCAAGACTGCCGCCAATTTCAAGCTGTCCTCGGCATTGAACGGGCGCGGCTGCAGTACGGCGAGTCGAGATCGCAACCACGACATCGATACGAGGTTGGCCGTCGCCACACGAAGAACCCAGCTCATCCCGGATTCACCAGCGGCTGGAAACTTTCCGATCGGCAAGCTAGGCAGCGCTTGCATAGGGACACGGCATGCTTGCTGTCGAGCCAAAGATTGCACGAAACGCCTTGGCGGCATCCGCCTCGATCAGCGTTCGGGCGCCCCTCTCCGCGACACAGAGGTCACACTCGGTGATGAACCTCTTGAATGTTCGCGCATTGCCTCGAGTCACACGATGCAGATTTCTCATCTGTTCACCAAACAAAAAGAACGAGAAATCAAATCCTTCACATTGCTTAAGAAACGAGGTGGCAAACGCCACGAACGTGGCATCGAACTCGAAGTTGTCCAATCGCTCATGCGCTGTCAAGCGACTCGCGAGCGCGGACTCCGTTTTCTCAAGCTCTGAGAGTCGCTCAGTTCCAACCAGCGCGATCCCTATCCCGGTTTCATCCATCAACTCGCAGATCAGGTCTGTCGCTGATGTGCCCTCCTCCATGTGGGATGTCGTTCGACGGGATGCGGAGCCAAGAATGTTCGACGCTTCGTCGATCCAAAGAAGCCGCCCTTGCTTGTGCCGGATCGCTTCCTTTGCCACATGGATTCGAGGCTCCAGGGTGTCGTAACCCGTTCTACGGATTGGATATCCGTGCTTGCGAAGAATCGAACTCACTATGTGCCCCGCAGATGAGCTCTTCTTGGCCCGAATGCCAATCACGTCATGTCGCGGCAAGAATAGATCGTCCTGCGGAAGGGACGCAGCAAAGTATTTCAGCACAGAGGTTTTCCCTGTCCCGAACGGCCCCTCAAGGCAGATACCTTGTGGCATCCCCGTCTTTCCAGCCAATTCGTAGACGCGGCTGACTGCGTTGACGGCATTCATGAATGCGGGGTGAGCAACAAAGACGTCGTCGATCGGAAGTGCTGCTCTCAGGGCTTCCGCAGAATACGTGGTGTAGCGACGCACCAAAGTACGCCGATCCTCCATCTCGTACTCGTTGAGATCAACATCTGTTGCGGGATCAACCATTTTTATAGATCACCTCATCTTGAATGTTTCGTAGGCTGGCACTTCGTGGATTGGCGTGCACACCTCCTCACGCGCGAGCATCTTGCTGGGCACCGAGGGCACGGCCCTCCGGTCATCACTGGGAAGCACAATCTGATTGGAGGAGAGCCCCGAGTACTTGGCAGCAATGCGCATATCGGGCCGTCGGTTTTTGCGCGCAAGGGGCTCCATCCAAAGCTCATGAAGCTCTTGCTTGGCTTGCATCAGCCGTTCATAAGTGCCTCCTGTGACGTGTGTCTCGCGCGCATGCTGACGGATCAGCTTGTGCTGGATCCATGACAACCCCAGTGTGTATTCGGGCCGAAGACTGGGCACGATGAGCCACTCATCGTTCCGAGGGTTCTTCACATACACGCTGGACAGCTCGTCCGGGTTCCACTTGACGAGGGTCTTGAACTTGTGACCGACATGCTTCTTCAGATCATGGAGAGCCGTGTCCGAATAGGACAAACCGTGGAACTCCACGCCCCCCTGCGCGACCA
>CAMATD010000019.1 GCA_945860785.1 Variovorax sp. YR752
AGCTCGCCTGCGTGGGTTGGCGGCTTCGACTTCCCGTTCGGTCTGCCGCGCGAGCTGGTCGAGCATCTGCGCTGGCCGCTGCATTGGGACGCGCTGATCGCCCACTACACAAGCTTGAGCCGCGCCGAAATCCGCGACACCTTCGCCGCGTTCTGCGATGCGCGGCCTGTCGGCGGCAAGTTCGCGCACCGCACCACCGATGCACCCGCAGGCTCAAGTCCCTCGATGAAGTGGGTCAATCACGCCGGTCGCCTTCATGCTCCATGCCGGCGTGCCGCCGCTGCTGGCGGCCGGTGCGAGCCTCCCGGGCCTGCATGCGGGCAGCCACAAGGGCCGCATTGCGCTGGAGGCCTATCCGGGGCTGCTGGCGCGCGAGCTGATCGGACGCCGCAGCTACAAGAGCGACGAGCTGGCGAAACAGACGCCCGAGCGCCTCGCGGCGCGCACCGACCTGCTCGCCGCGCTCGAGGCGGGCACCGCGCGACTCGGCCTGCGGCTCCGGCTCACCGCGCTCCAGCGCTCCAGCGCTCCGAACTGCTGGCCGACGCACGCGGCGACCACATCGACGCGGTGCTGTGCCTCGTGCAGGCGGCCTGGGGCCTGCAGCGGGCCGCAAGTCCGGGGCCCGGTTACGGACTGCCCGAAGAGCTCGATCCGCTTGAAGGATGGATCGTCACGGCTTGAGCCTCCTTGTCCTACACGGCTTCGGGCCTCCGGCGACATTCACCGCCGCCGGTCGGCAGCTAGATTGAAATCGGTGGATCATTCCGGCCCACGCATTTCACCCACACGGGAAGGAAGCGACATGAACAAGGACCAAGTGGCAGGCCGCGTCGAAGAGGCCAAGGGCAAGCTGAAGGAAGTGACTGGCAAGGTCGTCGGCAACGAGAAGCTCGAGGGCGAAGGCATTGCGGACCAGGCAGCCGGCAAGGTGCAGAAGACCTACGGCGACGTCAAGGAAAAGGCCAAGGACGCCATCAAGTCGGGTGCCGACAAGCTCTGACCGAACTGGGTTGCGCGCCGCTCGCCCGCAACCTCTTTTTCGTTCCATGCGAGCGACTGGAGGATTTCGATGAACAAACCCCATCCACACATCGCCATGCCGTCTTCGCGCGCATGGTTGGCCGTGCTCGTGGCTGGCGCCGCACTGACGCTGGCCGCCTGCGACAAGTCGGGCACGGCCGGCGAGAAGCTCGACAGCGCTGTCACCAAGACCGAACAGGCGGCCGATACCGCGGCCGCCAAGACCGGGGAGGCCCTCACGGACGCCAAGGCCAAGGTCGATGCCTCCGGCACCACCGCCGAGGTGAAGGACGGCATGGCCAACGTGAAGGAAGCCGCCAAGGACGCCGGCGCGGCCGTGAGCGCGACGGTGGACGATGCCGCCATCACCGCTTCGGTGTCTGCGAGCCTGGCCAAGGATCCGGACCTGAGCGCGATCAAGATCAACGTCGACACCAAGGGTGGCGCCGTGAGCCTGAAGGGCCCCGCACCCACCGCCGCCGCCAAGGCGCGCGCCGAGGAAATCGCCAAGGGTGTGCAGGGCGTGACCTCGGTGACCAACCAGCTTGAAGTGAAGGGCTGATCGCTCCCTTTCGCCCCAAAAAAAGCCCGGTTCGTCCGGGCTTTTTCTTGTCTATGGAGGATCTTTTCGCGGCGGGCTTGTGGTCTTCTGCATCAACGTGTTGACGATGTCGGCCACGTCGGATGTCTTGAGCACGGCGGCCAGCACCGCCGTGAGCGACAGCAGGCGCCACGGCTTGACGAGCACCAGCACCGCGCCGGTGGCCGCGGCTACTGCCATGAGCTTGGCGGGCTCCGTGCGTGCGTAGTGTTCGAGGACGGGGCGGGCCAGCTGGCCCGCCGCATGCGCGGGGTGGCGGCGCCACCAGCGCTGCACGACGCCGCGCGCCACCGAGCTCCAGATGTTGTCGCGGCCCCGCGAAGCCGCTTCGCGGGCCGGCGCTCCCGGGATGTCGCTGTATGCGTATTCCAGATCGTCGTTGGGTTCGCGCGCCGTTGGGTGCGCTTCCTCGCCGCCGTTCAATTGCCGGACCAGTGCGCGGCGCGAAATGGCCAGGCGCTGCTGCGGGGTGAAGGGGGTGCGGTCAGTGCTGGCCATGACGGGCTCCGGCGTTGTGCAGGGCCTGCAGGTCGGCGTCGAGCTGGGCGCGCAGGTCGTCGAAGCCATAGCTGGGGCTGGGACGGGCGGCGATATAGGCGCAGACCGCCGCAATCACCAGTGCCACGCCGGGCACGATCACCAGCACCCAATGGAAACTGCCATGGAGTACGCCGAGCAGCACGGCCACGCCGATCAGCCCGAGGGCCAGCACGGCGCTGGCCACTGCCAGCACGCCCGCGACGATGCGGGCCACAAGGCCACGCCCCGCCTCGGCAGCTTCCTGCCGGGTAAGGGCGGCGTAGTTGGCGATGTGTTCAGCGACGAGTTCCGGATGCCCGAGCACCGTGGAGAAAATCGGATGAAGCATGGTGCGGGGAATCGGTGGAACGGGGAATCAGCGGATCAGTAGTCGTCCCGGCTGCGGCGGCTGGCCAGTACGATGAGTGCCGTGATGGCGGCACCGGCGGCGGCGGCGAGCAGCACCGAGCGCACCGGCTGGTCGGAGATGTAGCGGCCGGTGACGTCCGCGGCCTGTTCGATGCGACGCTGCGCACGTGCGCTCGTGGTCGATGCGGCATCGAGGCCACGCTGAACGGCTTGCTGCACACGGGCTGCCAACTGCTCGACGGCGGGCTCGGCATCGCGGCGCAGGTCGCGGACCTTTTCGCCCGCCGCATTCACCGCATTCTGTGCATAGGCGCGGGTGGTTTCGACCGCTTCGGAGGCGGTCTGGCGCGCGTCGTCGGCGAGTTGCGAGGGAGTCTTGGTCGTCATGTTCATGTGAGAGTCCTTTCCGGGAAGATGAAATGCGGGAGCCTGCTGATCGTAACTACGCTACTTGCGTCGTAGCAAGCCGGCCAGGAAGCTCGCAATCGCGAGCACGGCGAAGATCACGAAAAGAATCTTGGCAATACCCACGGCGCTGGCGGCGATGCCACCGAAGCCGAACAGGGCGGCGATCAGTGCAATGACCAGAAACACCACGGCGTAATGCAGCATGTGGAACTCCTTCGAGGCTTCCCTCGTTGTTTTTGAAAACGGCTCATCCGGAACTTCCAGAAGAAGAAGAAGAAGCGGATGGCACAGGAGCAACCTTAAGTGGGAGGCCGCCGGGAGCCTGTCAGCGACCGGGCGCGGGGGGCGTAGGAGACGACCGAGTCCACCTGCGCCGGGGTGTGAAGGAGTGCCGATGACGCCGCCGGCTCTCAGGCCGGCTTGACCACGGGCAGCATCGCGCTCAGGCGCGTGCCCTTGCCGGGCGTCGAGGAAATCGTGAGCTTGCCGCGTGCCGCTTCCACCCGGTGGCGCATGCCGGCGAGGCCGTGCGTCGACGGGCGCATGCGCAGCGCATCGAAGCCCTTGCCGTTGTCCGCGACTTCCACGATCACGTGGTTGGCGTAGTTCTTCATCACGATCGTGGCCTCGCTCGCCTCGGCGTACTTGCCGATGTTGGTCAGGCTTTCCTGCACCATGCGGTAGATCGTGAGCTGGCGGGACTCGTTCATCGTCACCGGCTCGAGCGCCATCTCGATCTGCAGGCCCGAGCGCTCGGCGAACTCGCGCCCCAGGATCTCCAGCGACGCAACCAGCCCGAGGTTCGACAGCGAGGAGGGCCGCAGGTCTTCGATGATGCGGCGCTTGAGCGCGATGCCGCTGTTGAGCAGCTCGGTCAGATGCTGCAGCCGCTGGATCGCGTCGGGTGCGTCCACCAGGCGCGACTTGAGGCGCGCCACATCCAGCTTGGCAGCGGTGAGCAGCGAGCCGAGCTCGTCGTGCAGCTCGCGCGCCAGGTAGCCGCGTTCGGTTTCCCGCACGTCCTGCAAGTGGGTGGCCAGCTCGGCCAGCGAGGCGGTGCGCTCGCGCACTTCGTCTTCGAGGGCGTTGCGTTCGCGTTGCAGGGCTTCCTGCTGGCGTTCGCCCACCGAGCGCAAGGCATGCGTCTGCCGCAGGTACAGGAAGAAGGCGATGAGCGCCGCCAGCGCCACGATGGCGGTGCCGAAGCGCGCGAGCCGCAGCGACTGAAGCACCTGGGCCTGGCTCTCGTGCAGGGTCTTGTTGCTGACGCTGACCAGTTGGGCGGCGGTGGTGCGGATGGCGTCCATTTCCTCGCGCCCCACGTCGGTGGTGATGACGAACTTCCAGGCGTCTTCCTTGCCGTCCTGGCGCAGCCGCACGCTCATGTCCATTTCGGCCACCTTGCGCAGCACATGCTTCGAGAGTTCTGCAATCTGGGTGAGTTCGGCCGGCCGATCGGCGTACAGTTGGCGCAAGGTCGAAAGGTGGCCGTCGACCTGCTTGATCGCCGTGTCGTAGGGTTGCCGGTAGCTGGCTTCGCCCGTCAGCAGATAACCCCGCTGGCCGGTTTCGGCGTCGAGCATGTTCTGCAGGATCTGGTTGACCACGCCGCGCCCTTTTTGCGCCTCGTCGATGTCCGCCAGCGCGCGGGTCGACTGGCGATAGCCGGCCTCGTTGATGCCGACGAGGGCCAGTGCAGCCAGTGCCGCGAGCAGCAGGCTCACGGCCATTCTTGGAGGGGCTAACCAGTGCATGAAACTTTCAAAGCGGCATTCAACGCAAGTTCGTGAATAATTGACAACATTCAGGGACCGGCATGTTGCGGCCAGGATGAGCGCAACACAACGACGAAAGTAACAGATGATCAAAATTGGAATTGTGGACGACCACGCGATCGTGCGATCGGGCCTCCGGCAGTTCTTCTCCGAGCACGTGGACTTGCGCGTGGCCGGTGAGGCGGCCAGTGGCCGCGAGGCCATCGAACTCGTGCGCACCACCGAACTCGACGTGCTCGTGATGGACCTTTCCATGCCCGGGCAGAGCGGCATCGATGCGCTCGCCATGATCCGCGCGAAGGCGCCGGATGTCGGCATCCTGATCCTGAGCGGCTACCCCGAAGAGCATTACGCGATGAACCTGATCCGTCAGGGCGCGAGCGGCTACCTGAACAAGGAATGCGATCCGATCGAGATCGTCAACGCCATTCGCACCATCTCGCTCGGCTGCCGCTACATCACGCCCGCAGTGGCCGAATTGCTGGCGCGCCAGCTCGACCGCAAGGACGATGCGGCACCGCACGAGCAGCTCTCGGAGCGCGAGTTCCAGGTGTTCCTCAAGCTCGCCAATGGCGAGACGGCGGGCGACATCGCCAAGACGCTGTCGCTGTCGGTGAAGACGGTGAGCACCTACCGCACGCGCCTGATGGAGAAGATGAACCTGTCCTCCAACAGCGACCTCACGTACTACGCGCTGAAGAACAAGCTGATCGATTGAGACCGCGAGGCTGAAGAAGGAGAAGCGCAGTGCCGTTTCTTCTTCAGTTCGTTCTGGAGGAAGGGCCGAGCGCCATGGCCTGCACGATGCAGAAATCGACCAGTGCATCGATTTCGTTCGACTTGTCGAACACCGCGTCGACGCCGAACTCGGCGCAGCGCCTGCGGATGTCGGGCGTCGCATAGTTGCTGAGCACCACCACCTTCTGGCCCGGCTTGCGTCCCTGGCAAGCCTGCAGGATGCCCAGGCCGCTTCCCTGTTTGAGAAAAAGATCGACGATGGCCAGGTCCCACGCATTGCCCTGGTCGAGGAGCCACTCACGGGCATGGTCTTCGGTTTCGGCGAAGCCGACCACCGTGGTGCAGGTGAGCTCTTCCAGAGTGCCAATGAGGTTTTCACGGATCGTGAGGTTGTCTTCGACGACGTATGCCTGCAATCTGGAATCCATGCCGAACCGCGCTTCCTCTGACGTTGGCAGGAGCATCCAGAACGCATCCGCTGATGGAATGCCTGCACATGGACATTTTGAGGCTTTGCCGGAGTGCATCATGCAGGGTTCGTGGGCAGGGTGTTGTAGGCGTGTTCTGACGCGCGCTGCCGCAGCGCTCCGCCCGTAGGCAATACCGCACGGTTGCTGCGGTCTGTTGCTGACCTGGAATCGGCAACAACGAGGTTATCCAGACTGACATGGCATCGAACATCTTTCGCGCGCGCCCGCTGTGGCAAAAACTGCTGGGGTCGCTCGTGCTGCTCTTTGCCGCGCTGCTGGTTGCGCTGGTGTTTTTCCCGTGGGACGTGTTGCGCGAGCCGGTCAATCGCTACGTGAGCGAGAAGACCGGGCGCAAGTTCGAGATCACGCGTCGGCTCGATGTCGATCTTGGCTGGCGTGCCGCCACCGTCAAGTTCGACGGCATCGAGTTTGCCAATCCCTCCTGGGCGCGCGACCCCTATCTCGTCAAGGCCGAGCGCGCCGAGTTCGACATCCGGATCTGGCCGCTCGTCGCGAGCAGGATCGTCATTCCGCGCCTGGCGCTCTCTTCGCCCACTCTCGGGCTGCAGATGGAGCAGGACGGGCGCCGCACCTGGGCACTGGGCAAGGACACCTCCGACTCCGGCACGGTGCCGAGCATCGGCCTCATGCAGATCGACAGCGGGGCGATCGACTTCCTCGCCAAGCATCTGGGCGTCGACCTGCACGCCGACGTGAACTACGACACCAGCCGGGGCGACCTGCCCCTGAGCTACCGCATCAAGGGCCGCTACAAGGGTCAGCCGCTGACCGCCGACGGGCGAACGGGCAATGTGCTGCAGATCAACGCCGCGGGCGCGCCGCCGTTTCCGCTCGAAATCAACGCCGCGGCCGGCCAGACGCGGCTCAAGGCCACCGGCACGGTGGCCGAGCTCGCGGGGCTCGACGGCATCGACGCGAAGTTCCAGCTCAAGGGCCAGACCCTGGGCGCGCTGTTTCCGCTGCTCGGCATCGCACTGCCGCAAACCTCGCCCTATGCGCTGAGCGGCGACCTGAGCAAGTGCGGCAAGCTGTGGCAGGTGGCCGGGCTCAAGGGCAAGCTGGGCCTTTCCGACATCGCCGGCGACATGCGCTTCGACCAGACCGACGCGTTGCCGCACCTGGCGGGTGAACTGCGTTCGGGCGTGATGGACATGGACGACCTCGGCCCGCTCATCGGCCTGCCGCCCACCGCCCGCTCTGCCAATGCGATCGAAGGCGTGGCCCCGCCGCCCAGCATCACCCAGGTGAAGCGCCCGGCGGGCGGCAAGGTGCTGCCCACCGCACCGCTGGACTTCGACCGCCTGCGCGCCATGAACGCCGACGTGAAGTACACGGCCGACCGCATCCAGAACGTGCGCGAGATCCCGCTCGACCGCGGCAGCGTGCAGGTGAAGCTGAACAACGGCGTGTTTTCGCTCGATCCACTCGACCTGGGCGTGGGCGGCGGCAAGCTGGTCGGCGCGATCCGCATCGATGCCGTGAAGAACCCGGCGGACATCCGTGCATCGCTCGATCTGCGCGGCGTGCAACTCGCCCGCCTGATTCCCAAGCTCGAAACCACGGGCAACAGCGTGGGCCGGCTCGATGGCCGCATCAATCTTTCAGGCCCTGGCAGCTCGGTGGCCAACTGGCTCGGCGGCGCCTCGGGCGACGTGGCGGTGCTTTCGGGGCGCGGCCCTGGCGTTCGATGTCAACAAGGGGCTGATGACCGGACGCACCCTGGTGCTGGACACGACCAACGCCGTGTTCATCGCCACCGGCCAGGCCAGCCTCACGAACGAGACGCTCGACTTCGTGGTTCGCCCGGAGCCCAAGTCCAAGAACATCCTGTCGCTGCGCACACCGCTGGTCGCCCGTGGCACCTTCGGTTCGCCGTCGGGCGGTGTCGAGGTGGGCCCGTTGGCCGGGCGCGGCCTGGCTGCACTCGCGCTCGGCGCCATCAACCCGCTGCTGGCGTTGGCGGCGACCATCGAAACGGGTCTGGGGCAGGACGCCGACTGCACGGGCGTGCTGGCGGATGCCAACAAGCCCGGCGCCGGTGCTGCTGCCAACGGCGCGGCCCGGGCAAAGGGCGCAAAGCAGCCTTAGGAGGGCGTTGAGGACGGGCGCTGCGCGCAAACGCCGCAGTGCGGGTCGCGCGCCACGCGCAGCGTGTCGAAATTCGTGCTGCGCCCATCGAACATCAGCAGCCTGCCTGCCAATGACGGCCCGATGCCGGCGAGCAGCTTCAGCGCCTCGCTGGCCTGCAGTGTGCCGATGGTGCCGACCACGGGACCGAACACGCCCAGCACCGCGCAGCGCGTTTCCTCGAAGGCCGCATCGGGCGGGAACAGGCAGGCGTAGCAGGGGGAAGCGGCGTCGCGCGTGTCGTAGACGCTCAGCTGGCCGTCGAAACGGATCGCCGCGCCTGCGACCAGGGGCTTGCCATGTGCAACGCAAGCCCGGTTGACTGCATGGCGCGTGGCGAAGTTGTCGCAGCAATCGACCACGACATCGGCCGACGCCACCAGGCGCGAAAGCAGCGCCTCATCGGCGCGCAGGGCGTGCGTCTCGATGGTGATGTCGGGGTTGATGTCGCGCATGGCCTGCGCGGCGGATTCGACCTTGGGGCGGCCTACCCGGGCGTTGGTGTGAGCGACCTGGCGCTGGAGGTTGGTGAGGTCGACCTCGTCGTCGTCCACCAGCGTGATGTGGCCGACGCCTGCGGCTGCGAGGTACAGCGCGACCGGAGACCCCAGCCCGCCCGCGCCGATGACCAGCGCATGGCCGGCGCTGACGCGCGCCTGCCCGTCAATGCCGAACTCCTCAAGAAGGATATGGCGCGAATAGCGCAGCAGGTCGTGATCGTCCATGCGCGCGCCTCGGCCCGCCTTGCCGGCTTCAGTTTTCCTTCTTCTCTTCCTTGTTGTCGACAATGATCTGCGTCTTGCTGACCAGCACTGGCTGGCCCTTGAGGCGGTTGAGCGCCTGCACCAGCGGGAAGTCCTTGTCGGTGCCGAACTCGGGCACCTTGCGGTCCTGCGGCGGCTTCTTGGCTTCTTCCTCGAGGCGCTTGCGGGCTTCGTCGCGGGCCTTTTCGCGTTCCGGGTCCTTGGTTTCGGGACCCTGGCCGCTGGCCAGATGCTTCTCCAGGTCGGCTTCGCGCATGCGCAGGGCGGCAAAGGGGCTGCCTTCGGCGCTTTCGTCGATCAGCACGTTGGGCACGATGCCCTGGGCCTGGATCGAGGTGCCGCTCGGCGTGTAGTAGCGCGCCGTGGTGATCTTGAGGCCGGTGTCCGGGCCGAGCGGGCGCACCGTTTGCACCGAGCCCTTGCCGAAGGTCTGGCTGCCCATCACGACCGCGCGCTTGTGGTCCTGCAGCGCGCCGGCCACGATTTCGCTGGCGGAGGCCGAGCCTTCGTTCACCAGCACCACCAGCGGCACGTTCTTGAGGGCCGCGGGCAGGTTGCGCAGCGGGTCGCTGCCGGAGCGGCGCTGGTAGAACTCGGGTGCCGCCTTGTAGAGCGACTTGCTTTCAGCCAGCTGGCCGTCGGTGGTCACCACCGTGACGTTCTCGGGCAGGAAGGCCGAAGACACCGCCACGGCCGCGTCGAGCAGGCCGCCCGGGTCGTTGCGCAGGTCGAGCACCAGGCCCTTGAGGTTCGGGTCTTCCTTATACAGGTCTTCGACCTTCTTCACGAAGTCGTCGACCGTGCGTTCCTGGAACTGCGACAGGCGGATCCAGCCGTAGCCCGGCTCCATGATCTTGCCGCGCACCGACTGTGTCCGGATTTCTTCGCGCGTGATCGTGACCGGGAAGGTGCGGCTCTCGTCCTTGCGGAAGATGGTGAGCAGCACCTTGGTGTTGGCCTCGCCGCGCATACGCTTGACGGCTTCGTTGAGCGACAGGCCGCGCACGGCCGTGTCGTCGATCTTGGTGATCAGGTCGTTGGGCTTCAGGCCGGCACGGAAGGCCGGCGAGCCTTCGATGGGCGACACCACCTTGATCAGCCCGTCTTCCTGGGAAATCTCGATGCCGACGCCGACGAAGCGGCCGGTCGTGCCTTCCCTGAATTCCTTGAAGGACTTCTTGTCGAAGTACTGGGAATGCGGGTCGAGCCCGGCGACCATGCCCGAAATGGCATCGGAAATGAGCTTTTTCTCGTCGACCGGTTCGACGTAGTCGCTCTTCACCATCCCGAAGACGGCGGCAAGCTGCTGCAATTCCTCGAGCGGGAGCGGCGCGAGCGAGCCGCGTGCGACCGTCTGCAACGAAACGGTGGTCAGGACGCCAGCTACGGCGCCGGCGGCTACCCAGCCGGTGATCTTCAATTTCTGGCCCATCATGAGTGGTTGTCCTTGTCGGTGGCTGTCGAACCAATATACACAGCTTGGAAGCAATTTGTTTGCCGGGGTTCCACGGGGGTGCGGCAAGCGGGGGTTTTCTTTCAGCCTTTGCCTTGCGAGGCCACCGCAGCGGCGGCCTGCTCTGCAGCGGCGGCATCGCCGAGGTAGTAGTGTCGCAGGGGCTTGAGGTCGTCGTCGAGCTCGTAGACCAGCGGGATGCCATTCGGGATGTTCAGGCCGACGATGGCGTCGTCCGAGATGCCGTCCAGGTACTTGACCAGTGCCCGGATCGAGTTGCCGTGGGCCGCCACGACCAGGCGGCGCCCGGTGCGGATGACCGGCGCCATCGACTCGTTCCAGAACGGCAGCACGCGTGCGACCGTGTCCTTCAGGCATTCGGTCAGGGGGATCTGCTCGGGCGACAGCTTGGCGTAGCGTACATCGCTGCGTTCGCTGCGCGGGTCGTCGGCTTCCAGCGGCGGCGGCGGGGTGTCGTAGCTGCGGCGCCAGACCAGCACCTGCTCGTCGCCGTACTTCTTGGCGGTTTCGGCCTTGTTCAGGCCCTGCAGGCCGCCGTAGTGGCGCTCGTTCAGGCGCCAGGAGTGCACCACGGGCAGCCAAGTGCGGTCGAGTTCGTCGAGCGTGTGCCACAGGGTGCGGGTGGCGCGCTTGAGCACGCTGGTGTAGGCGACGTCGAAGTCGTAGCCCTCGGCCTTGAGCAGCCGGCCGGCCTGCTTGGCCTGTTCCACGCCGGTCTCGGTCAGATCGACGTCGGTCCATCCGGTGAAGCGGTTTTCGAGGTTCCAGGTCGATTCGCCATGGCGGATCAGTACCAGTTTGTGCATGTGGGAGGCCTTTCTTTGGAAGCGCTTGGGAAAACCAGCATTCTAAAATCCCAGGTTTGCCATCCAAGGAACCCCCATGAAATTGATCGAATTCGTCACCGCGCACTGGATGCTGATCCTGATCGCACTCAGCTCGGGCGGCATGCTGGCCTGGCCGCTGGTACGGGGCGCGGGCGGCGGAACGCTCACGGCCCAGGGCGCCGTGCAGCTTATCAACCGCGAGCGCGCCGTGCTGGTCGACGTGCGCGAACCGGAAGAATTTGCCACCGGCCACATGATCGGCGCCAAGAACGTCCCGCTGAACCAGCTCGACGAGAAGCTGGCCAGCACGGTCAAGAACAAGAACGTGCCGCTGCTGCTGGTTTGCGCCACCGGCGCCCGCGCCCAGCGCGCCGTGGCCATGGCCAAGAAGCGCGGCTACGAGCAGGCCCAAGCGGTCGCCGGCGGGCTCAAGGCCTGGAAAGACGCTAATCTGCCGGTTGAAAAGGCCTGAAACCTCCCCAAGATACAGCGTATGCAAGCCGTCAAGATGTACACCACCGCGTTCTGCCCCTACTGGCGTACGCGCGAAGCAGATCCTGAAGTCCAAGGGCGTCGAGCAGATCGAAGAGATCCGCATCGACAGCGACCCGCAAGCCCGCAACACCATGATGGAGATCACCCAGCGCCGCACGGTGCCGCAGATCTTCATCGGCGACACCCACGTGGGTGGCTGCGACGACCTGGTGGCGCTGGACGGCCGCGGCGGCTTGGTGCCGCTCTTGCAAGGCGCCTGAAACACAAAGCCACCGGGCGTCACGGAAGTGGCTCGGTCGCGGGGCGATAATCGCCTGCTTATTCATCTGCAGTCCGCTGCGGGAACCTCTCCCCGGCGGGCATTGTTTTGATCCTCGAAAGTTCAGCCATGGCCGACCAGCAAGCCCAAGATCCCATTTTCCAGATCCAGCGCGTCTACCTCAAGGACCTGTCGCTCGAACAACCCAATTCGCCCGCGATCCTGCTGGAGCAGGAACAGCCCACCGTCGACATCCAGCTCGGCGTGGACGCCCAGCCCGTGGCCGAAGGCATCTTCGAGATCACCGTGTCCGCCACCGTGCAGACCAAGATCCAGGACAAGACCGTGTTCCTGGTCGAAGCCAAGCAGGCCGGCATCTTCGAAATCCGCCACCTGCCCGAAGAGCAGATGGGCGCGATCCTGGGCATCGCCTGCCCGCAGATCGTCTACCCGTACCTGCGCGGCAACGTGGCCGACGTGATCCAGCGCGGCGGCTTCCCGCCCGTTCACCTCGCCGAAATCAACTTCCAGGCGATGTACGAACAGCAGCAGGCGCAGGCCGCCGGCCAGCCCTCGCCGATCGTCACGCAGTAAACCGGCCACAGGCCCTGACGCCGATGAAGATCTGCGTTCATGGCGCCGGTGCCTGGGGCACGGCAGTGGCCGTCAACGCGGCCGCTCGCCACGAGGTCACGCTCTGGGCGCGCGATGCCGCCCAGGCCGATGCCATTTCGAAGGCGCGCGAAAACATCCGCTATCTGCCGGGGCTGGCATTGCCGGCCTCGCTGGTCGTGCGGGCGGGCGATATCGGCCAGGCCCATGCCGGCACCGACCTCGTCATCGTGGCCACGCCGATGGCCGCCCTGCGCGAACAGCTCCTGGCGCTGCGCGGCTGTACCGCCCCGGTGGCCTGGCTGTGCAAGGGCGTCGAGCCTGCGCTCGACGCTTCCCCGACATCTTTCGGCCTGCTCGCCCACGAAATATGGGCGCAGGTTGCTCCTGATTTGCTAGCGGGCGTGCTCAGCGGCCCCAGCTTTGCGCAAGAAGTCGCCGAAGGCCGCCCGACCGCGCTGGTGGCCGCCAGCCCGCATGCGGCGGTGCGCGATGCGCTCGTCGATGCCTTCCACGGACCGGCGCTGCGCGTCTATGCCAACGAGGACATCGTCGGCGTCGAGGTCGGCGGTGCGGTCAAGAACGTGCTCGCCATTGCCACCGGCCTGTGCGATGGCCTCGCGCTCGGGCTCAATGCCCGCGCGGCGCTCATCACGCGCGGTCTCGCCGAAATGACACGCTTCGGCCTCGCGCTCGGCGCCCGTGCCGAAACCTTCATGGGCCTTTCCGGCCTGGGCGATCTCGTGCTGACCTCCACCGGCGATCTGTCGCGCAACCGCAAGGTCGGCCTGTTGCTGGCCCAGGGTCGCACGCTGGCACAGGCCGTCGATTCGCTGGGCCATGTGGCCGAAGGCGTGTACTGCGCGCGCACGGTGGTGCAGCGCGCCCGCGGTCTGGGCATCGAGATGCCCATTGCCGAAGGCGTGGTCGCGCTGCTCGATGGCCGCGTCAGCCCCCAGGATGCCGTCGCCGCCCTGACCGGCCGCGACCCGGTGCCGGAATCGGTCCCGTCCGGCGCAACGGCTTCCCCTCGTCAATCCTCTTAAAAAAACGCAGAGACAAAGAGCCATGAGCCTTCGCTTTGATTTTTCGGCGTCGGCCGTGGCCGCGCTGGCCCAGGCCGATGCCACCCGCGCCTTGCAGGAAGACGTCGCCGACGGCGACCTCACCGCCTCTTTGGTCGACCCCACCCGCACGGCCCGCGCCCGCGTGCTGGCGCGCGAATCCGCCGTGGTGTGCGGCGCGGCCTGGGTCGAAGCCACGCTGCGGCAGCTCGATCCGCAGGTCCGCATCACCTGGCTCTGTGCCGAAGGCGAGCGCTGCGCGGCCGACCAGACGGTGCTGGAGATCGAAGGCGCGGCTCGCGCGCTGCTGACGGCCGAGCGCACCGCCCTCAATTTCCTGCAACTGCTGAGCGCGGTCGCCACCAAGACGGCCCTGTATGCCGATGCCATTCGCGGCACGCGCGCCCGCATCGTCGACACCCGCAAGACCCTGCCGGGCCTGCGCCTCGCGCAGAAGTACGCCGTGCGCACCGGCGGCGGCCTGAACCACCGCATCGGCCTCTACGACGCCGTGCTGATCAAGGAAAACCACATCGCTGCGGCCGGCGGTGTCGCCGCGGCCCTGCGCGCGGTGGCGCCGGTGGCCGATCGCGCGGCCTTCGTCGAGGTCGAGGTCGAAACGCTGGCCCAGCTGCGCGAGGCGCTCGAAGCTGGCGCGCGCATGGTGCTGCTGGACAACATGGACCTGCCCACGCTGCGCGAGGCCGTTCGCATCAATGACGAAGTGGGCGATGACCGCAAGGCCGTGCTGGAAATCTCGGGTGGCGTCACACTCGACGGCTTGCGCGCGCTGGCCGAGACCGGTGTGGACCGTATCTCCGTCGGCGCGCTGACCAAGGATGTCAAGGCCATCGATTTCTCGATGCGTTTTCAACAGGAAAGCTGATCCGCGCATGGCGTCTTCTTTCGTCATCGATGTAGCCTACGAGCAACCTGCCGCGAAGGCCGGCGCTGTCTGCGACACGCGCCACGCCTGGGCACGCGTGCCGCCCGAGCCTTCGGCGAACGAGCGTATCGCGCTGAAGGAGCGCATCCGCCGCCTGCTGCGCGAGCGCAATGCGGTGATGGTGTCGCACTTCTACGTGCATCCCGACCTGCAGGATCTCGCCGAGGAAACCGGCGGCATCGTGAGCGATTCACTCGAGATGGCGCGCTTCGGCCGCGACCATGCGGCGACCACGCTGGTGGTATCGGGCGTGCGCTTCATGGGCGAGACATCGAAGATCCTGTCGCCCGAGAAGCGCGTGCTGATGCCCGACCTGGACGCGAACTGCTCGCTCGACCTGGGCTGCCCGGTCGACGAATTCAGTGCCTTCTGCGATGAGCATCCCGACCGCACCGTGGTTGTCTACGCCAACACCAGCGCGGCCGTGAAAGCACGTGCCGACTGGCTCGTCACATCGAGCTGCGCGCTCGACGTGGTGAGCGCGCTGCACGCGCAGGGGCGCAAGATTCTCTGGGGCCCCGACCGCCACCTGGGCGACTACATCCAGCGCCAGACCGGGGCCGACATGGTCAGCTGGAATGGCGCCTGCATCGTGCACGACGAATTCAAGGCGCTGGAACTGGAGCTGCTCAAGAAAGAACATCCGGCCGCCAAGGTGCTCGTGCACCCGGAGTCGCCGGCCGACGTGATCGCGCTGGCCGATGCGGTCGGTTCGACCTCGGCGATCCTGAATGCCGCACAGCGCATGGACGCGAAGGAATTCATCGTCGCCACCGACACCGGCATGCTGCACAAGCTGCGCACGCTGAATCCCGGCAAGACCTTCATCGAGGCGCCGACCGCCGGCAATGGCGGCACCTGCAAGAGCTGCGCGCATTGCCCGTGGATGGCGATGAACGGGCTGGTGGAGCTGGCGAATGCGCTGGAAACAGGCGCCGGCGAAATCCACGTCGACCCGACGCTGGGTCTGCGCGCCCGATTGCCGATCGACCGTATGCTGGCGTTCACCGCCGGACTTAAGAACGGCCAGCTGCCCGGAAGCTTGGTTGCCGGGATCGGCGCCGCCTGAGGTGTTGTTCCCTCTCCCTTTGGGAGAGGGCTAGGGTGAGGGCAGGAGCCTCACAACATCGCGCCGTCCTTACCGCCGCTCACCCTCACCCCAACCCTCTCCCCAAGGGGAGAGGGAGCAAGACCTAGAACTCCAGCGTGCAGCTGTCGCCCAGCGCCTCGCGCCAGACACGCACCCGCGCCAGCGAGACCCGGAACTCCGGCAGCGCATCCGCAATGAACACGCAGAGGTTCTCGAGCGTCGGCGGATGCAGCCCCGCCACATCGTCCAGCAGGTGATGGTCCAGCAGCTCGCGCACGTCGTCCAGCCGCCGGCGCAGCAGCCCCAGGTCGATGACCATGCCCGTCACGGGATCGCGTTCACCCGCAAGCCAGACTTCGGCGTGGTACGTATGGCCGTGAATACGGCGGCTGCCTTCGACCTCGATGTCGCGTTTGAGCGTATGGGCGGCGTCGAAGAAAAAGCGTTGGCTGATGGTGAGGCGCATGAGGCAGGTGGCTATCGGATGCCGGTGATCTTGTGGGTTTGCACGCTGAGGCGCCAGGTCGGTTGGCGCATGCATTCGGCGATGCAGAGTTCGGTGTTGGCCACGCGGTCGGGGCCGTCCATGGGTTGCAGGAAGCGGTGCGTGAACTCGCCGGTGCGCGCCATCGTGTCGAGGTCGAACTCGGTCTGCGGCCACACCAGCTTCAGTTCCTGCCCACGCTGCTGCACCCACGGCGCACCGGCCTTCGGACTGATGCAGAGCCAGTCGATGCCTTCCGGTGCGACGACGGTGCCGTTGCTCTCGACCGCGATGCGAAAGCGCCGCGCATGCAGCGCATCGACCAGCGCAGCATCCACCTGCAGCAGCGGCTCGCCGCCGGTCAGCACCACCAGCCGGTGCTCGGCGTCGTTCGTCGGCCATTGCGCGGCGATGGTGTCGGCGAGCTGGTCGGCGTTCTTGAACTTGCCGCCCAGCGTGCCGTCGGTGCCCACGAAGTCGGTGTCGCAGAAACGGCAGACGGCCGTGGCGCGGTCTTCCTCGCGGCCGGTCCACAGATTGCAGCCCGCAAAGCGGCAGAACACGGCCGGCATGCCCGCCTGGCCGCCTTTGCCTTGCAGGGTGTAGAAGATTTCCTTGACGCTGTAGGTCATGACGCAGGGGTATCGATTTCCAGGTTGTCGATCAGCCGCGTGCCGCCCAGCCGCGCGGCAGCCAGTGCCACGAGCGGTTCGCCGGGCGAGGCAGCCTGCAGGTCGGCGCGGCGCCGCAGCACAAGATAGTCCGGTTGCCAGCCGCGCTGCGTCAGCGTCTGCATTGCCCGTGCTTCGATCGCGGCCAAATCGCGCTCGCCCGAATGCACGGCCTCGGCCATCGCCTTCAGTGCCTTCGACAGCTGTACGGCTTCTGCGCGCTCGGTTTCGCTCAGGTAGCCGTTGCGCGACGACAGCGCCAGCCCGTCGTCGGCGCGGAAAGTCTCGCTGCCCACGATATCGATCGGCAGCGCGAACTGCCGCACCATGTGGCGGATCATCATCAGCTGCTGGTAGTCCTTCTTGCCGAACACGGCCACGCGCGGCTGCACGCAGGTGAAGAGCTTCATCACGACCGTGCATACGCCGACGAAGAAACCGGGGCGGAAATGCCCTTCGAGGATGTCGGCGAGCGCCGGGTCCGGGTGCACCTTGCAGGTCTGCGGCTCGGGGTAGAGCGCCTTTTCGTCGGGCGCGAACAGCACGTCGCAGCCGGCCGCGCGCAGCTTCTCGCAGTCGCTGTCCCAGGTGCGCGGATAAGTGTCGAAGTCTTCGTGCGGCAAGAACTGCAGGCGGTTGACGAAGATGCTCGCCACCGTCACGTCGCCCAGCGGCCTGGCCTGCTTTATCAGCGCGAGGTGGCCGTCGTGCAGGTTGCCCATGGTCGGGACGAAAGCGGGGCGCTTGTACGCGGCCAGATGGTCGCGCAGCTCGGCGATGGTGTGTGCGATGTACATGGCGGTCCCTTACCAAGCGTGAAGTCGATCGTCGGGGAAGCTGCCGTCCTTCACGGCGCGCACATAGGCGGCGAGGGCCTGCGCGATGCTCGAGGAATCGGCCATGAAGTTGCGCACGAACTTCGGCATCTTGCCGAGGTTGATGCCCAGCATGTCGTGCAACACCAGCACCTGGCCGGCGGTGGCCTTGCCCGCGCCGATGCCGATGGTGGCGCAGTGCTTCAGTTCGGTGGTGAGTTCGGCGGCGAGTGCAGCCGGCACCATCTCGAGAACCAGCATCGTGGCGCCCGCGTCCTGCAGCGCATGCGCGTGCTGCTTCAGGAGCGTGCCGGCGTCGCCCTTGCCCTGCACGCGGTAGCCGCCGAGCGCATGCACGGTCTGCGGCGTCAGGCCCAGGTGCGCGCACACCGGAATGCCGCGCTCGACCAGGAAGCGCACCGTCTCGGTCGTCCAGCCGCCGCCTTCGAGCTTGACCATGTGCGCGCCCGCCTGCATCAGCACCGTGGCGCTGCGCAGCGCCTGTTCGCGCGACTCCTGGTAGCTGCCGAAGGGCAGGTCGGCAATCAGCCAGGCCGTGCCCTGCACGCGGCGAAGGCCCCGCGAGACGCTGTCGGTGTGATAGCGCATGGTGTCCAGGCTCACGCCCACCGTGCTGTTCAGGCCCTGGCAGACCATGCCGAGCGAATCGCCGACCAGCAGGCAGTCGACACCCGCCGCGTCGGCCATGGCCGCGAAGGTGGCGTCGTAGGCGGTAAGCATCGAGATCTTCTCGCCGCGCGCATGCATGTCGGCGATGCGCGGCAGGCTCACAGGCTTGCGCGAGGCGAGCGGCGAGGCTGGAGGCAGCGTGCCGTAGGGCGTGCCCGCTGGTATCTCGGGAGGCATCGGGGTGATGGTCGTGTTCGGCATGGTTGGGTTTCTCCCTGCGGGCGTCGGTGGCCGGGCATCCTTGAGTGACGAAAAATGAAAACGGGTGGGGCGGTCAGCCGGCCGGTGGCACCAATACGGTCGGTGCGGTCGGCTCGGCGAGCGAAGGATAGTCGCGGCTGAAATGCAGCCCGCGGCTTTCGTGGCGTGCCTGCGCCGAGCGCACGATCAGCTCAGCCACCTGCACGAGGTTGCGCAGCTCCAGCAGGTCGCGCGTGACGTGGAAGTGCGCGTAGAACTCCTGGATCTCGGCCTGCAGCAGCGCGATGCGATGGCTCGCGCGCTCCAGCCGCTTGTTGGTGCGAACGATGCCCACGTAGTCCCACATGAAGCGGCGCAGCTCGTCCCAGTTGTGCGAGATGACCACGGCCTCGTCGGCATCGGTGACGCGGCTGTCGTCCCAGGGTGGCAGGTCGGCGCTGCCGTATACCGGCGCTTCGGTGATGGCAGCCGCGGCAGCGCGCGCAAACACCATGCATTCGACCAGCGAATTGCTGGCCAGCCGATTGGCGCCATGCAGCCCGGTGCAGGCCGTCTCGCCGATGGCATAGAGGCCCGGCACGTCGGTGCGGCCGGCGAGGTCGCTGAGCACGCCGCCGCAGGTGTAGTGCGCGGCCGGCACCACGGGAATGGGCTCGCGCGTGATGTCGATGCCCAGCTCCGCGCAGCGCGCGAGGATGTTGGGGAAGTGTTCCTTCAGGAAGGCCGGGCTCTGGTGCGAGATGTCGAGGTACACGCAGTCGAGGCCGTGCTTCTTCATCTCGAAGTCGATGGCGCGCGCCACCACGTCGCGCGGCGCGAGTTCGGCGCGCTCGTCGTGCTTGGGCATGAAGCGGGTTCCATCAGGCAGCTTCAGCAAGCCGCCTTCGCCGCGTACCGCTTCACTGATCAGGAACGACTTGGCATGCGGGTGGTACAGGCAGGTCGGGTGGAACTGGATGAACTCCATGTTCGACACTCGGCAGCCCGCGCGCCACGCCGCGGCAATGCCGTCGCCGGTGGCGGTGTCGGGATTGGTCGTGTAGAGATACACCTTGCCCGCGCCGCCCGTCGCCAGGATGGTGTGCGGCGCGCGGAAGCTCAGCACCTCGTCGGTGGCGTCGTCCAGCGCGTAGAGGCCCACGCAGGCCGGGTCGTCTAGGCCGAGCTTGGTGCCGGTGACCAGGTCGACCAGCGTGTGGTGCTCGAAGAGCGTGATGTTCGGCGTGCGGCGCACCCGCTCGATCAGCACCTGCTGCACGGCTGCGCCCGTGGCGTCGGTCACGTGCACGATGCGGCGCTGGCTATGGCCGCCTTCGCGCGTCAGATGCAGGCCGCCGCCTTCTTCGGAGAACGGCACGCCGAGTTCGCGCAGCCAGCCGATGGCCTCGGGCGCATGTTCGACGACGAAGCGCGTGGCCTCGGGGTCGCAGAGGCCGGCGCCGGCGATCAGCGTGTCTTCCACATGGGCATCGAAGCTGTCGCCCGCCGCCAGCACGGCAGCGATGCCGCCTTGCGCCCAGGCGCTGGAGCCGTCGTTCAGCGCGCGCTTGGTCAGCACGGCCACGCGGTGCGTGGGCGCCAAGTGCAGCGCGGCAGAGAGGCCAGCGAGGCCGCTGCCGACGATGAGGACGTCGAAGTCGTGCACGGCGGAGTACTCGGTGTAGAGGAGGTCAGGCCGGCGAGTAGGCCAGCCGCACGTAGATCGGCGCGAAGGCTTCCGCCTGCGTGATGTCGATCAGCGTTTCCTTCGCGAGCTCGAGCATCGCGATGAAGGTGACGATCAGCACGGGCGTACCGCGCGACACGTCGAAGAGTTTCTCGAATTCCACGAAGCGCTGGCCCTGCAGGTGACGCAGGATGATGCTCATGTGCTCGCGCACGTTGAGTTCCTCGCGCGAGATCTTGTGGTGCTGCACGAGCTTGGCTCGCTTCATGATGTCGGCCCAGGCCTCGCGCAGGTCGACCACGTTCACATCGGGAAAGCGGGGCTTGAGCGACTGCTCGATGTAGACCTGCCCCTTCCAGAAGTCGCGGCCGTAGGTCGGCATGGCGCTGATGGCGGCGGCCTGCAGCTTGGTGTGCTCGTATTCGAGCAGGCGGCGCACGAGTTCGGCGCGCGGGTCTTCGGCCTCTTCACCGTCGGCCACCTTCTTGGGCGGCAGCAGCATGCGCGACTTGATCTCGATCAGCATCGCGGCCATCAGCAAATACTCGGCCGCGAGTTCGAGGTTAGTCTGGCGGATTTCGTCGACGTAGCTCAGGTATTGCCGCGTGAGCCCCGCCATCGGGATGTCGAGGATGTTGAAGTTCTGCTTCCTGATCAGGTACAGCAGCAAGTCCAGCGGGCCCTCGAAGGCCTCCAGGAACACCTGCAACGCCTCGGGCGGGATGTACAGATCCTTCGGCATCGCGAACAGGGGCTCGCCATAGAGCCTGGCGAGCGCAACCTGGTCGACAACTTCGGGCATTGCCACCACGAGTGTGTCGCTGTCCTCGTCTCTGCTCATCGGGCAGGCGCTATCATTTCAATAGCTGTCTGCGCAATGCGGACGGGCGCGAGATGCCAAATTGGCAGCATTTACTTGGCTTGGGTCTGGTAGACGTACGGCTGCTGGGGCACGCGGGCTTCGCTGTACTCCTCCAGCAGGCTGCGGTCGAGGTGCTTGTCCCACAGCAGGGCACGGCCGGCGCGCTGTTCGGCTTCCAGCGTCGGCTTCTTTTCTTTCATCTCCTCAATGAAATTGGTGATCTCGGAAGAGTAGTGGGGGCGGCGGAAGATGGACATAGACTGGACCTTTGTAGAACGAATTTTACCGGGGACGGCATGAGACATCGGCAACAGTGGCAGATCGGCGTGGCAACGGTGTTGCTGGCAGCGGTGATCGGACTGGCGGGCTGCGACAACCAACGCATCAGCGAACTCGAGGAGGGCGTTGCGACCGAGGCCGATGTGCGCACGAAATTCGGCGAGCCGGAGAACATCTGGGACGCCCCGAATGGCGGCCGTACCTTCGAGTACAACCGCCAGCCGCAGGGCCAGAAGAATTACATGATCACCATCGGCCGGGACGGCAAGATGAGCGCGCTGCGCCAGGTGCTCACGCCCGAGAATTTCGCCAGGGGGCAGCCCGGCATGCCGATGGAAGACCTGCGCAAGCTGCTCGGCAAGCCCGCCAAGGTCACGCCCTATGCGCTCAAGCGCGAAACCGAATGGGAGTGGCGCTGGGTACAGCCGCCAAGTTCGCCGATGGTGTTCACCGCCACGCTGAACGACGACCAGCGCATCGTGCGCAGCGGCTCGTCGCCCGACCGCGGCACCGAGGCGCCCTAGCTTTCGGCCGCGTGCGGCCTGCCGGTCGTCAGTTCCTCGGCAAACCCCGAGCGCTCGATCACCTCGAGCGGCTGCGGCTGCAGCGACTCGATGCGCAGCAGCCCGTCGCGCGCGAGCACCGCCTTGTGCAGCTGGCGCAGCGCATCGACCCCCGTGGCGTCGAGATAGATCAGGTGCGAGGCGTCGAGCACCACCGTCATGCCGCGCGGCGCGCGCTCGGCCGCATTCACCGCTTCATCGAGCTTCGCGGCCGCGCCGAAGAACAGCGCGCCATAGATCCGGGAGGTCAGCACCGGCGGCTGCATCGACTCCAGCTCGACGCTGAAGAGCCCGCTCATGCGCCGGATGAACAGCGCACAGGCCAGCACGATGCCGACCTGCACCGCCACCGTCAGGTCGAACACCACGGTGAGGAAGAAGGTGCCCAGCATCAGCAGCCGGTAGTGCCGGCTGAAGTGCCGCAGCTGGCCCGGCGTGAACTCGCGCCATTCGCCCATGTTCAGGCCCACGAAGATCAGGATGCCCGCCAGCACCGCGAGCGGCACGTGGCGCGCAAGCGGCGCGGCCAGCAGCACCACGATCAGCAGCGTGAGCGCATGCACGATGCCCGCAATCGGCGAGCTGCCGCCCGAGCGGATGTTGGTCACCGTGCGCGCGATGGTGCCGGTGGCCGGCATGCCGCCGAAGAAGGGCGTCACGATGTTGGCGATGCCCTGCGCCATCAGCTCCTGGTTCGGATCGTGGCGCGGCTGGCCGCTGATCTGGTCCGCCACGCGTGCGCACAGCAGCGATTCGATGGCGCCGAGCAGCGCGATGGTCAGCGTCGGCGTGACCAGCTGCTTGACCGTCTCCCACGAGAAGTCGGGCAGCGCGAAGGCCGGCAAGCCTTCGGGAATGCCGCCGAAGCGCGTGCCGATGGTTTCCACCGGCAGCGCGAAGCCCCATGACACCAGCGTGAGCGTGACGAGCGCGACGATCGGTCCCGGCATGCGCGCGCCCACCTGCACCGCACGCGTCCGCGCCACGCGGCCCACTAGGCGAAGCACCGCGTGGCCCACCTTCGATTCGTCACGCAGCAGCAGTGGCCAGACCAGCAGGCCGGCCAGGCAGGTCGCGCCGAGCGCGAAGGCATAGGGATTGAAGGTGCCGATCTGCAGCGCCATCGCATGCAGCTGCGAGAACATATCGGCCGGCATCTTCGCTACCGAGAGCCCGAGCAGGTCTTTCAGCTGCGACAGCAGGATCAGCACCGCGATGCCGTTGGTGAAACCGACCACGATCGACAGCGGCACGAAGCGCACCAGCCGCCCGAGCCCGAACAGCCCCGCCGCGAACAGCAGCACGCCGGCGCAGGCGGTCGAGATCAGCAGGTTCGCCAGGCCATAGCGCTCGACGATGCCGTAGACGATCACGATGAACGCGCCCGCCGGCCCGCCGATCTGCACCGCCGAGCCGCCCAGCAGCGAGATCAGGAAGCCCGCAATGATCGCCGTCCAGATGCCGGCCTCGGGCTTGAGCCCCGAGGCGATGGCGAAGGCCATCGCCAGCGGCAGCGCCACGATGCCCACCGTGGCGCCCGCGCCCAGGTCCTTGAAGAAACAGCTCCCGGCTGTAGTCCGCCATCGCGTCCAGCAGGCGTGGGCGAAAGCGGGTGAAGTTCAGCGGGGACTGCATGGGTGGCTGATTGTGGCCTGCGCGCCCTGTTGGCTGCGCAATGGGTCTTCGTGCGTACTTTCGATCAACTTATCTGAAACAGGGGATCCAGATACATCTTTCACATTAATTGACATTTTGAAACCGACATTACCGAGGGAGCCCCTTGATGCACATCCTGCTTGTCGCCAGCGCGTTCAACAGCCTGACGCAGAGGGTTCTCACCGAACTCCAGGACCGCGGCCACACCGTCGGGGTGGAGCTGGCGCTCGGCAACGACGACGCCCTGCGCGACGCCGTGCGGCTGCATGCGCCGCAACTCATCGTGGCGCCGATGCTGACCACGGCGATCCCCGAGGACATCTGGACTGCCCACACCTGCCTGATCGTGCACCCCGGCCCGCCGGGCGACCGGGGCCCGTCCTCGCTCGACCGGACGCTGCGGGACGGCGCCGAAAGCTGGGGCGTGACCGTGCTCGCGGCCGTGGCCGAGATGGACGCGGGCGATGTCTGGGCCTAGTCGCCGCTGAAGGTGCCGCCGCTGGCCGGCAAGAGCGATCTCTACCGCGGCGAGGTGGCCGATGCCGCCATCGACGCGGTGCTGCTCGCGGTCGAGCGCTTCGCCTCGGGCAAGTACAAGCCCAGGCGGCAGAAGGCGGCCGACCTTGCTGCCGGCTGGCGCCCCTTCCTGAGGCAGGCGGAGCGCCGCATCGACTGGGCGACGGAATCGACCGAGTCGGTGCTGCGCCAATTGCGCGCCGCCGACTCGCAGCCCGGCGTGCACGACGAACTGCTGGGTGCGCAGTGGTACCTGCATGGCGCGTATCCCGAAGACGAACTGCGCGGCACGCCCGGCGAACTGCTGGCCACCCGCGCCGGTGCGGTCTGCCGCGCCACGACGGACGGCGCGGTCTGGATCGTGCAACTGCGCCCCTGGCGCGAGCCGGGCTCCGGGCTGGCCAGCTTCAAGCTGCCGGCCGTCGATGCGCTCGGCGACCTGCTGCCCGCCGGCCTGCCCGAAGTGCCCGCGCCGCTGCAACTGCCGGCCGGGCGCCGCACCTGGACGGACATGCGCTACAGCGAGCACGGCGCGGTCGGCGTGCTGAACTTCTCGTTTCCCGGCGGCGCGATGAGCAGCGTGCAGTGCCGCCGCCTGCTGGCGGCCTACCGCTTCGCCTGCACGCGGCCGACCTCGGTGCTGGTGCTGGGCGGCCTGCGCGACTTCTTCTCCAACGGCATCCACCTCAACGTGATCGAGGCCGCGGCAAATCCGGCCGAGGAATCGTGGGCCAACATCCACGCGATGAACGACCTGGTCGAGGCGGTGCTCACCACCACCGACCGCCTCACGGTCTCGGCTCTGGGCGGCAACGCCGCGGCCGGCGGCGTGATGCTCGCGCTGGCGGCGGACGAGGTGTGGTGCAGGGACGGCGCCATCTTCAACCCGCACTACAAGCGGATGGGCCTCTACGGCTCCGAGTACTGGACCTACACCCTGCCGTGCCGCGTGGGCGAGAGCGAGGCGCAGCGGCTCACGCAATCTGCCTTGCCGGTGAGCGCGAAGCGCGCGGTCGAAATCGGCATGGCGGAGCGCGTGCTGCAGGCCGCGCCCGAAGAGCTGGGCGATGAAGTGATGCGGCTGGCGGCGCAATTGGCCGCGTCGCCCGATCTGGCCGCCCGCGTCGCGAAGAAGCAGGCGCAGCGCGCGGAGGACGAGTCGGCGAAGCCGCTGCAGCAATACCGCGACGAAGAACTGACGCACATGCGCCGCAACTTCTTCGACTCGAGCGAGCCGCACGCGGGGTTGAGGTCGGCCTTCGTGCGCAAGGAAAAGGCGCAGCACACGCCCGCGCATGTCGCGCAACTCGGCTTGCCGCGCTGAGGCCTCAGCGCGTCTCAGTTGCTGTCGGGAATCACCGCATCGGCCGCCGCACCGACGGCCTTGCCGGTGATGCGCGCAGTGCCGATGGCCGCGTCGGCTGCGAGGCCGACCGCACTGGCACCCACGCTCACGGCGGTGCCTGCGACCGTGACCACGGCGCAGCCGCTCGACAACACGGCGCCGAGCGTCGCAAGAACGAGGAGTCGGAAGCGGGGGCGAAGGCTTTGCATCCCGCGGATTCTGCACCCAGCGCGAGCCCGGTTCTAGTCCTGCGCCAGCCTCGCCAGAATCGCCTCCCGGTCCTGGTCCAGCCGCGGCGGCTGCCGCAGCACCTGCGTGCGGTGCCCGCCCACATGCACCGGGTTGCCCGCCACCGTGAGCGACCGGCCGCTCTGCGTCCTGACCTGCACCAGCATCTCGCGCGCCTGCACCTGTGGGTCTTTCACCACCGCGGCGACGTCGTTGTACTCGCCGGTGGGAATGTTGTGCGCCATCAACAGCGCCTGCCAGTGCGCGCAGGGCGCGGAGGCCAGGCGATCCTCCAGCAGCTGCTTCAGCACTTCGTGGTGCTGGCAGCGCGCAGCGTTCGTGGCAAAGCGGGCATCGTCGGACAGCGCCGGCAGATCGAGCGCCGTGCACAGGCGCAGGAACAACGCGTCGTTGCCCGCCGCGATCACGAACCAGCCGTCTGCCGCGTGGAACACGTCGAACGGCGTGATCGACGGATGCCGCGAGCCGATGGGTCCCGGTGCGCGGCCGTCGGCTTCCATGCGCGAGATCGCGTTCTCGAGCAGCGCGACCTGGCAGTCGAGCATCGCCACATCCACGCGGTCTCCCACGCCCGTGCGCCCGTGCTGCAGCAGCGCAGCCTGCGTGCCGATGGCCGCGTACAGGCCGGCGCCCAGGTCGCCGATCGACACGCCCACGCGCGTCGGCGGCGCGCCGGGGTGGCCGGTCAGGCTCATGATGCCGCCCATCGCCTGCACCACCATGTCGTAGGCGGGCCGCTTGCTGTAGGGGCCCGTCTGGCCGAAGCCCGAGACCGAGGTGAACACCAGCCGCGGAAAGCGCGCATGCAGCATCGGCCAGTCGTAGCCCAGCTTCTCCATCGTGCCGGGGCGGAAGTTCTCGACCAGCACGTCGGCCGTGGCCAGCAGTCGTTCGAAGATGGCGCGGTCGGCCGGCGCCTTCAGGTCCAGCGCGATCGACTCCTTGTTGCGGTTGACCGACATGAAGTAAGCCGAGTCGCCCTCGACGAACGGCCCGATCTGCCGCGCGTCGTCGCCGAGGCCGGGCTGCTCCACCTTGACGACGCGCGCGACCCAGGTCGGCGAGCAGCAGCGTGCAGTACGGGCCCGCGAGCACGCGCGTCAGGTCGATCACCGTGAAGCCCTGCAGCGGGCCGCCCTGCGATGCACCGGGCGTCATTCGACGGTCGCGCCGGAGCGCTCGGTGAGTTCCTTCGACTTCGCGCCTTCGGCCAGCGCCCAGGTGCGGAATTCGGCGAGCGATTTCGAAGGCGCCGATTCGTTGCCCGACTTCTCCAGCCGCGCCTTCACATCGGGATCGTTGAGCGCCGCCACGCTCGCGTCGAACAGCTTCTGCGCCATCTCCGGCGGTAGGCCCGCCGGCGCGAAGAGGCCGAACCAGAACGTGTAGTCGTAGCCCTTCACGCCGGCCTCGGCGACGCTCGGCACGTCGGGGAAAAGCGGCGAACGCTGGCCCGAAGTGACGGCCAGCACGCGCAGCTTCTGGCCCTGCGCCATCGGCAGCACCGAGGGCGGCGTGCCGAAGGTCAGCTGCACGTCGCCGGCGGCGACCGCCTGGATCGAGGGCGCGCCGCCCTTGTAGGGCACATGGAGCATCGTCACGCCGACCGCCTTCTCGAACGACAGGCCCGCCAGGTGCGTCACCACGCCGGTGCCCGACGACGAATACGCCAGCTTGCCCGGGTTCTGCCGCGCTTCGGCGATCAGTGCCTGCACGGTCTTCGCGTTCACGTCCTTGTTGACCGCGAGCAGCATCGGCGCGGAGCTCCAGCGGGAGATCGGCACGAAGCTTCGGGCCCCGTCGTATTTCACGGCCTTGTAGAGCAGCTTGTCGCTGCCGTAGAGGTTGGCGCTGCCCAGCAGCAGCGTGTAGCCGTCGGGCGCCGCGCGCGCCACCTGGTCCGAGGCGATGGTGGTGCCCGCGCCGGGCTTGTTGTCGATGACGATCGGCTGGCCGAGGATCTTGGCCAGCTTGTCGCTCACGATGCGCGCCACGGTGTCGGCGCCGCCGCCGGCGGGGAAGCCGACCACCAGCGTGATCGGGCGCGAGGGGTAGTTGTCCGCGAAGGCGCCGGCCGAGGCGAGCAGGGCGGCCGCTGCGAATGAAATGGCTCGAAATGGGTTCACTGGTTGTCTCCTGTGTCTTGTCGAAGGGGAGGCCGCGCTCAGCGGCCCTTGAAGACCGGCGGACGCTTCTCGCGCCAGGCGCGGCCGCCCTCGGTCAAGTCTTCGGAAGCGACGGTGCGCTGCACCTCGCGCAGGATCGAAGCGGCGTCGGCAGCGCCGCGCGCGATCTGGTTCAGGTGCTTCTTCATGCCGAGCAGCGCGAGCGGCGCCATGCCGGCGAGCGTGGTGCGCAGGCGCAGCACTTCCGCCTCGAGCGCCGCCGCGTCGTCGACCAGCTGCGTGAGGAATCCGCAGTCGCGCATCGCGGGGCCGTCGAGCTTTTCCGAGGTCAGGAAGAGCCGCTTGGCGGTGTCCAGCCCGAGCCGCGAGACGTAGCGCTCCATGCCGCTCTGGTAGTAATGCAGGCCGAGCCGGGCGGCAGGCATGAACATCTCGGCGGCACGCACGCCCACGCGGAAGTCGCAGGCCAGCACGAGGTCGGTGGCGCCGCCGAAGACGCCGCCATGCACCGCCGCGATGGTGACGGCGCGGCAGTTTTCCAGCGCATCGACCATGTCGCCGAAGCTGCGGCCCTCGGTCTGGTTGCTGGAGGCCACCTCTGATATATCGTAGCCGCTGCAACAGTACTTGCCCTCGGAGCGCAGGACCAGCACGAGCACCTCGGGCGAGCGATTCACCGTCTCCAGGTGGCGAACGAGCTCGGGCAGGTCCTCTGGCGTCAGCTTGTTGGCGGCCTGGGGACGGCGCAGCGTCAGGTAGGCGACGTGGCCGTCGATCTCGAGGGATGGAAGCCTTGATGTACCAAACTGATAAATTGATATATCTGTAAGGTTAGCTAATATCCGGATTCCCATGCAACCCGCGAAAACCCTCGACACGAGCAGCCTGCAGGACCAGATCCGCAGCCGGCTCGAACACGACATCCTGGAAGGCACGCTGTCCCCCGGCATGCCCATCGACGAAAAGGCGCTGGCCCTGAGCTTCAACATCTCGCGCACGCCGGTGCGGGAGGCGCTGCTGCTGCTGAGCGCGCGCGGGCTGGTCGAGATCGTTCCGCGCACCGGCATCTACGTGCGCCAGCTGCGGGCGAACGAACTCGTCGCGATGATGGAGGCGCTCGGCGAACTCGAAGGGGTGCTGGCGCGGCTGGCGGCGCGGCGCATCGGACCGGCCCTGCGCGACGAGCTGCAGCGCGCACTGGAAGGCACGGCTGCGCGCGCAGAGGCGGACGACGCGGCCGGCTACCAGCTCGCGAATGCCGCGCTGCACGACGTGATCTACCGCGCCAGCGGCAATCCGTTCATCGTCGAGCAGGCGCAGACCGTGCGCCTGCGCATCGCGGCCTACCGGGGGCGGATGTTCGAGAAACCCGGCCGTCTCGCCGCCTCACAGCGCGAGCACGAACGGGTGGTGGCGTGGATCCTCAAGGGCCACGCCGACAACGCTGCGGAGGCGATGCGCGACCACATCTCCGAGGGCGGCAAGGTGTTTGCCGACCTCGTGTTGAGCAACAAGTTTGGCTAGTTCTTCAGTCAGCGAACGCGCATGCCCGGCGTCGCGCCCTGCCAGGGTGCGAGCACGTGGATACCCGGGTTGGCCTTCTCGTCGCCGTGGCTCGCAGCCAGCACCATGCCTTCGCTGATGCCGAACTTCATCTTGCGCGGCGCGAGGTTCGCGACCAGCACGGTGAGCTTGCCCACGAGCTGCTCGGGCTGATAGGCCGAGGCGATGCCGCTGAAGACGTTGCGGGTCTTTCCCTCGCCCGTATCGAGTGTCAGGCGCAGCAGCTTGGTCGAGCCCTCGACCTTCTCGCAGGCCACGATCTTCGCGATGCGCAGGTCGATCTTTGCGAAGTCGTCGATGGTGATGGTGGGCGCGATGGCTTCGCCGCCGGGCAGTGCATCCGCCTCCGTAGGCTCGACGGATACTGCGGGCACCGGCTCGCTTGGCTCGAAAAGTTGGTCCAGTACCTTGCTATCGACGCGTTGCATTAGCGGCTTGAACTCATTGAATTTATGTCGCGATGGAATGAAGTTTTCGGGGTCAACTGGTAATTCAATGTCGCGCCACGTCAGGGGCGCGACATTGAGATAGCGCTCCGCTTCAACTGAGAGCGCGGGCAGGATGGGTTTGAGGAAAATCGTAAGCGCCTTGAAGCCTGCGATCGAGGATGCGCAAATTTGTGCGAGCTGCTGTTTTGCCAAGGGGTCTACAGCTGCAGTTTTCGCCAAAAGCCAAGGTTTGAAACCATCAAACTCCTTGTTCAGCGCATCTGCCACTTCCATGATGAGCCGAACCGCCTTACTGAACTCCCGCCCATCAAAGGCAGCCTTGATTTCAGCACTGTTGGCCAAAGCGACCGCAAAGCCTGCGGTATCCGCAGTGACAGGAACACCTTGCAGGCTGCCCATCCTTAGCGGCTGCATTTCATTGTCGAAATACTTGCTGAAAAAGGGGGCAGTCCTGCTAGCAATATTTACGTACTTCCCAATCAGGTCGCTGTTGACTCTCGCCAGAAAATCTTCGGGGTTGAAGTCGAGATCTTCATTGCGATTGTTGAGCTTGGCTGCGAGGTAGTAGCGCAGGTGTTCGGGGTTAAGCCCGATCGAGAGATATCTGAGCGGGTCGATGCCGGTGCCGCGGCTCTTGCTCATCTTCTCGCCGCTCACCGTGAGGTGGCCGTGCACGTACACGGCGTCGGGCGCCTTGCGGCCGCTGAAATGCAGCATCGCGGGCCAGAACAGCGTGTGGAAGGTGATGATGTCCTTGCCGATGAAGTGCACCTGCTCGAGATCGGGGTCGGCCATGTACTCGGTGTACGAGATGCCGTCGCCGCCAAGCTCGATGCAGCGCTTGTCGAGCAGGTTCTTGAGAGACGCCAGGTAGCCCACGGGTGCGTCGAGCCACACGTAGAAGTACTTGCCCGGCGCATCGGGAATCTCGATGCCGAAGTAGGGCGCGTCGCGGCTGATGTCCCAGTCGCCGAGGCCGCCCTTGCCTTCTTCGTCCTTGTAGAGCCACTCGCGGATCTTGTTCTGCACTTCGGCCTGCACGTGGCCGGGCGCAGCGGTCCATTCCTTCAGGTAGGCCTCGCAGCGCGGGTCCGAGAGCTTGAAGAAGAAGTGCTCCGAGCTGCGCAGCTCGGGCTTGGCGCCCGAGAGGGCCGAGTAGGGGTTGATCAGCTCGGTGGGCGCGTACACGGCGCCGCACACCTCGCAGTTGTCGCCGTACTGGTCTTTCGAGTGGCAGTTGGGGCACTCGCCCTTGATGAAGCGGTCGGCCAGGAACATGCCCTTTTCGGGGTCGTAGAACTGCTCGACGCTCTTGGTCTCGATGAGGCCGTTGGCACGCAGGTCGCGGTAGATATCCTGCGCGAGCTGGTGGTTCTCGGGCGCGTCGGTCGAGTGCCAGTTGTCGAAGGAGATGTAGTAGCCGTCGAGATAGGGCTTGCGGCCCGCCGCGATCTCGGCCACGAAGGCCTGCGGCGTCACGCCGGCCTTGTCGGCCGCGATGGTGATGGCCGCGCCGTGCGCGTCGTCGGCGCAGACGAAGTTGACCTCGGCGCCATTCATTCGCTGGTTCCGCACCCAGATGTCGGCCTGGATGTATTCCATCATGTGGCCGATATGGAACTTGCCGTTGGCATACGGCAGGGCGGTGGTGACGAAGAGCTTGCGCGGGGCGGACATCGGGGAGGGCGCTTTCGGGAGTGACGGACTGGCGGGAACCGGGCATTTTAGGTGGCGGCGTCTGTCCCGCGCCCGTGGGCGTGTTTGATGATGGCAGCATCGCGCCCATGCCGCATGCCATCGATCTCTCCGCCTATATCGCCGGATTCGCCGCGTCTCCTCTCGCGCCGTGGGGCGCTCTGCTGCCGTGGGAATTGCCGACGCGCGCGCCCGAGAATTATGCGCGAACTGCTGGCTGGGCTGCCGGCCGGCGAGTACGCCGTCGACGGCGACGTGGCCATCCACCGCAGCGCCAGGGTCGAACCGGGCGCGGTGCTCAAGGGCCCGCTGATCCTCGGGCCCGGCTGCTTCGTGGCTGCGGGCGCCTACCTTCGGGGCGGCAACTGGGTCGATGCCCGCTGCACCATCGGGCCCGGCACCGAGCTCAAGTCCTCCTTTGTCTTCGCGGGCACGGCGCTTGCGCACTTCAACTTCGTCGGCGATTCGGTGCTGGGCGCGGGCGTCAATATGGAAGCCGGCAGCATCGTCTGCAACCACCGCAACGAACGCGCCGCCAAGGAAATCTTCGTGCGAAGCGGCCAGGGCGGCGCGCTTCAGCCCACGGGCTGCGAAAAATTCGGTGCGCTGATCGGCGACGGTGTGCGCATTGGCGCCAACACGGTCATCGCGCCGGGCGCCCTGCTGTGGCCGGGCCGCATCGTCGGCCGCGCCTCGCTGCTCGACCAGGAGCTGCCGGGCCACGAGTGACCCACGAAACCGGAGGGTGTCTCGCGCGCGACGTATGCTCCAGCCCCCGATACAGAAAGCGAGACGCAGCCGATGACCACCCCCATTCCCGCAACCCTCATCCCCGGCGATGGCATCGGCCCCGAGATCGTCGACGCCACGCTGGCCGCATTCGATGCGCTGAAGGCCCCCTTCGTGTGGGACCGCCAGATCGCCGGCCTCGGCGGCGTGGTGGCCGCGGGCGACCCGCTGCCGCAGGCCACGCTGGAAAGCATCCGCCGCACCCGCCTCGCCCTCAAGGGCCCGCTCGAAACGCCTTCGGGCGGCGGCTACCGCTCGTCGAACGTGCGGCTGCGCGAGGAGTTCCAGCTCTACGCCAACCTGCGCCCGGCGCGCACCATCATTCCTGGTGGCCGCTTCGACAAGATCGACCTGGTGGTCGTGCGCGAGAACCTCGAAGGCCTCTACATCGGCCACGAGCACTACGTGCCCATCGACGGCGACCCGCATGCCGTGGCCATGGCCACCGGCATCAACACCCGCCAGGGCAGCCGCCGCCTGCTCGAATACGCCTTCGAAACGGCCGTGGCCACGGGCCGCAAGAAGGTCACGATCGTGCACAAGGCCAACATCATGAAGGCGCTCACGGGCATCTTCCTGGAGACCGGCCTCGATCTCTACGAGAAGAAGTACAAGGGCAAGTTCGAACTCGACACGGTGATCATCGACGCCTGCGCGATGAAGCTGGTGCTCAACCCCTGGCAGTTCGACATGCTGGTCACGACCAACCTGTTCGGCGACATCCTGTCCGACCTCGTGGCCGGCCTGGTCGGCGGCCTGGGCATGGCGCCCGGCGCCAACATCGGCGCCGATGCCGCGATCTTCGAGGCGGTGCACGGCTCCGCCCCCGACATCGCCGGCAAGGGCATCGCCAACCCCACCGCGCTGCTGCTGGCGGCCGCGCTGATAGCTCGACCACTGCAGGCTGCCCGAACTGGCCACGCGCCTGCGCACCGCCATCGACGAAACGCTCAACATCGACAAGGTGCGCACGGGCGACCTGGGCGGCACGGCGGGCACGGCCGCCTTCACGAAGGCGCTGGTCAGCCGCATCAACGGCGGGTGATCGGCGAGCGGGGCTCGCGGACGTTGCCATGAGAAAGCTGCTGCTTCTGCTGGCCGTCCTCTTGCCCGGCCTGTTCGCGAGTTTTTCGTCGGCCGCGGCGGACCCGCGCTACACGGTGGTGAAGGTCGACCTCCGCACCGAGAAACTCGAGCTGTTCCTGAACGACGATGCGGGCGTCGCGTTCAAGCGCTTCGACCGGCTGGATGCGTGGCTGAAGGCGCACGACAACAGGCAGCTCGTCTTCGCGTCAATGCCGGCATGTACCACGCGGACTTTTCGCCGGTCGGCCTGTTCGTGCGGGACGGCCGCGAAGAGTCGCCGCTCAATCTGGCCAACGGTGTCGGCAATTTCTTCCTGAAGCCGAATGGCGTGTTCCTCGTCTCGGATGCTGGGCCCCGCGTGGTCGAAGCGTCGGAGTACCCGGCGCTGGCGAAGAGCGGCGTGCACCTGGCCACGCAATCCGGCCCGCTGCTGCTGCGCCGTGGCATGCTGCATCCGGCCCTCATTCCGAATTCGGATTCGCGCAAGATCCGCAACGGTGTTGGCGTGACGGGCCACACGGCGATCTTCGTGCTGAGCGAGACGCCGGTGAACTTCTACGACTTCGCGCTCTACTTCCGCGACGTGCTGCACTGCCGCGATGCCCTGTACCTCGACGGCACCGTCTCGGCGCTGCATTCGAAGGCATTGAGGAGAAGCGATTTCGTGCGGGAGCTGGGGCCGATACTCGGCGTGGCGCTGCCATGAACCCGTTGGCCGCCTCTTGCGTTTTCATCATCGATTTCTGTTGAGCCATGTCCACACCGCTGCCCATCCTGTCCCTTCTCGAAACCCGTGTCCTCGGCGTGCTGGCCGAAAAGCAGCGCACCGTGCCCGACAGCTACCCGCTCACGCTCAACTCGCTGGTGTCGGGCTGCAACCAGAAGACCAGCCGCAACCCGGTGCTCGAACTCACCGAGTCGCAGATCCAGTCCGCCATCGACAGCCTGAAGGGCTACAGCCTCGTAGCGGAAAGCAGCGGCGGCCGCGCCTTCCGCTACGAGCACAACATCGATCGCGTGCTGCGCATTCCCTCGCAGTCGGTCATCCTGCTCACCGTGCTGATGCTGCGCGGGCCGCAAACGGCCGGCGAGCTGCGCATCGCATGCGACCGCATGCACAACTTCGCGGACATCTCGTCGGTCGAAGGCTTTCTCGACGAGCTCGCGGAGCGGCCGGCCGGCGCGCTGGCGGTGAAACTGGCCCGGCTGCCCGGCGCGCGTGAAAGCCGCTGGGCGCATCTGCTGAGCGGTGCGCCAGCGGAAGAGGTTGCAGGGCCGGCTGGTGCATCGGCCGATGGGGCGTATGCATCGCACGATGCGTCGCTCGGCGAGGTCGCGGCGCTCAAGGCGAATGTGGCGCGGCTCGAAGCCGAGCTGGCGTTGTTGAAGGCGCTGGTGGGGCGGGTGTGTTCGGAACTCGGGATTTCCGAGGCGGGCTGACCGTGACCAGGGGTTTCCGTTGAACGACACGCCCGCGTAGGCTTTCATCCGCGACGGTTTCCTTCGCATCGACAACGCCTTCCCGCGCGAACTCGCGGACGAGGCCCGCACGGTCCTCTGGCGCGACACCGGCTGCGATCCGGCCGACCCGTCGACATGGACCAAGCCGGTCGTCCGGCTCGGCATGTACCCGCAGCAGCCCTTCGTCGACGCCGCCAACACGCCAATCCTGCGCAGCGCCTTCGACCTGCTCGTCGGTCCGGGCCGGTGGCACCCATGCCGCAGCATGGGCATCTTCCCCGTGCGCTTTCCCTCGACCGAAGACCCGGCGACGCCGGCTGGCATATCGACGTGAGCTTCGGGCTGGAGAACCCGGACTTCATGGCGTGGCGCGCGAACATCCGATCGAAGGGGCGCGCGCTGCTGATGCTTTTCCTGTTCTCGGATGTGGGCGATGACGATGCGCCGACGCGCATTCGCGTCGGCTCTCACACCGACATCGCCCGCGTGCTGGCGCCGGCGGGCGAGCAAGGCCTGTCGCTGGGGGAGCTGGCGAGCAACGGTTTCGCCGAGTCCGCCGGCCGGCCCGAGGTGCTGGCGACGGGCGCCGCGGGCACCGTCTATCTCTGCCATCCCTTCCTCGTGCACTCGGCCCAGCCGCACCGCGGCGCGCAACCGCGCTTTATGGCGCAGCCGCCGCTGCTGCCGGCGGCGTCCTTCGACGTGGACTCCCCGGCGAGCCCCGTGGAAGAGGCAATCCGCCAAGCGCTCAGGCCACAGGCCGGATCGGCACGTCCAGGCTGACCTTCACCGGGTCCATCGTGACCAGCGTGCGAAAGCGCTTGACGTTGTTGCTCTGGAAGAAGAGCTGCCGGCTCAGCGCCGTGTACTGCGCCATGTCCTGCACGACAAAGACCAGGATGAAGTCCCACTCGCCCGTCACGTAGTAGCACTGCTGTACCTGCGGGCAGTCCCTGAAGCTCTTCTTCATCGCATCGAGCAGGTCGATCTGCTCGCTTTCGGTTTCCACCTCGGCAACGATGGTGAGCGGATGGCCCAGTGCGGCGGGCGCCAGCACCGCGCCGTAGCGCTGGATCACGCCATCGTCGCGCATGCGCTTCAACCGCCGGTTGACGGCGGCCGTCGACAGGTGGATGAGCTCGCCGAGTTCGCTTTGCGGCATGCGGCTGTTCGCCTGGATCAGTTCCAGCAGGCGAAGGTCGAGGGCGTCGAGAGAAGTCATGCGAGGCGGTTGACGCAAAAACGTTGCGTTGAAAGCCGAGATTTTGCGCGTCCGTACCGCCGCATTGTCAATAGCATCTCGCCATGAAATTCCCAGACGAACCATTGCGCGACCAGCTCACGGGATGGCGCCGCCAATTGCATGCGATGCCCGAGACCGGCTTCGAGGAAGCGAAGACCTCGGCCTTCGTCATCAGCGTGCTGAAGGCGCTCGGCCTCGAAGTGCACACCGGCATCGGCGGCACGGGGCTCGTGGCGAACCTGAAGGTCGGCAGCGGCCAGGGCGTCATTGGCCTGCGCGCCGAGATGGATGCACTGAACATCACCGAGGTGCCCACGGACCGCGCCTACGCCTCGGCCACACCCGGAAAGATGCACGCCTGCGGCCACGACGGCCACATGACCATCATCCTCGGCGCGGCCCGCCTGCTGCGGGAGCGCCAGGATTTCGACGGCACCGTGCGCTTCATCTTCCAGCCCGCCGAAGAGCACGGCCGCGGCGCCAAGGCGATGATGGACGACGGTCTGTTCGAGCGCTTTCCGATCGACGAGATCTACGGCCTGCACAACATGCCCGGCATGCGCGCGGGAACGATCTCGACGCGCACAGGCGGCCTCATGGCCAGCGAAGACAACTTCGTCATCCACGTGAAGGGCCGCGGCACGCACGCCGCACGGCCGCACATGGGCATCGACCCGATCGTCATCGGCTCGCAGATCGTTCTCGCGCTGCAGACCATCGTGTCGCGCACGCTCGATCCCGGCGCGCAGGCCGTGATCTCGTGCACCGAGTTCATCACCGACGGCATCCGCAATGCGATCCCATCGAACGTCGTCATCAAGGGCGACACGCGCAGCTACGACCCCGAAGTGCAGAAGATGCTGGCCACGCGCATGCGCGAGATCAGCGAAGGCATCTGCCGCATGCATGGCGCCGAATGCGACTTCAGCTACACGCACGAGTTCTCGCCCACCGTGAACTGGTCCGAATGCGTGCCGACGGCGGTAGCAGCCGCGACGGCCATCGTGGGCGCCGAGAACGTTGATGCGAACGTGGCGCCGATGATGATTTCCGAAGACTTCGGTGCCTTCCTGAAGGTGGTGCCGGGCGCTTTCGTCTTCCTCGGCAACGGCGCCGAGGGCGAGCCCGGCAGCACGCCGCTGCACAACGGCAGCTACGACTTCAACGACGAGGTGCTCACCACGGGCTCCCACTACTTTGCGGAAATCGTTCGCCTGCGTCTTCCCCGGCGCGCGGACTCGAGAGACTTAGGATGAAACCTTGCTTTTCTATTCGTCGCGTTGTGTTTGAAGGGCGTTGTTCAGGGCGCGCTCACGCCGACGGTGTGCTCTGCTCCGCGCATGTCCCCCGGC
>CAMATD010000020.1 GCA_945860785.1 Variovorax sp. YR752
GCCAAGCCCATGGTGTTGTAGTTGGGCAGCGCGCGCTCGGCACCCAGGTAGGTCAGCGTGAGCAGGGCCGACTTGTCGTTGAGGTAGGGCAGGGCCGACTTGGCCATGGCCGGGAAGCTGTAGGCGCTGATGTCGTGCGCGATCTTGAAGCCTTCGCGCGAGAGGCCTTCGAGGAAGTCGCCCGCAATGGCTTCGCGCGGAGCAAAGCCGATGCTGTGCACGAAGCCGTCGAAGGTGGGCCAGGTCTGGGCCAGGTCGGCGAAGAGCTTGTCGATCTGCGCGTCGTCGCCCACGTCGCAATCAAAAATCAGCTTGGAGCCAAAGTCTGCGGCATATTCGGTGATACGGTCCTTGAACCGCTCGCCGACATAACTGAAGGCGAGTTCGGCGCCCTGTTCGTGACAGGCCTTGGCAATGCCATATGCGATCGAGCGATTGCTCAACACACCGGTGATCAACAGTTTTTTGCCGGAAAGAAAGCCCATGAAGTTGCCTTGTGAAAATCTTGGGCAGAATTCTCGCATGCGGTTTCTCCGGGTCTGGTGGTTGTTGGTGTGTGCGGTTCCCGCGTGGGCCGCGCATGGATATGCACTCTGGGACGATCTGAAGTACGCCCCCGGCTTTACCGCCTTCGACTACGTCAACCCCGATGCGCTCAAGGGCGGCGAGCTGCGCCTCGTCAGCAACCTGCGCGTTTCCACCTTCGACAAGTACAACCCGTTCAGCATCAAGGGCACGGCGCCGGCCTACCTCGACAGCCTGTTGTTCGAGTCGCTGCTGACCGGCTCGATGGACGAAACCGCCTCGGGCTACGGCCTGCTGGCCGAAGACGTGACGGTTGCGCCCGACCGCCTGAGCGTCACCTTCCGGCTGCGGCCCGAGGCCCGCTTCCACAACGGCATGCCGGTGGAAGCGGCCGATGTGAAGCACAGCTACGACACGCTGATCGGCCCCTTCGCCTCGCCGGGCTACAAGACGCTGCTGCAGGAGGTCGATGGTGCCGACGTGATCGATGCGCGCACCATCCGCTTTCGCTTCAAGACGCCGAACCGCGAACTGCCGCTCACCGTCGGCGGCCTGCCGGTCTTCAGCCGCGCCTGGGGCGTGGAGAACGGCAAGGCCAAGCCCTTCGACCAGGTGGTGATGGACATCCCCATCGGCAGTGGCGCCTACAGGATCGGGCCGGTGCGCTTCGGCAAGGACATCACCTACGTGCGCGATCCCAACTACTGGGGCCGCAACCTGGCGGTGAACCGCGGAAGCCAGAACTTCGATCGCATCACTGTCAAGATCTACAAGGACAACACGGCCCGCCTCGAGGCGCTGAAGGCCGGCGAGTTCGACATGATGAGCTTCTACTCGGCGGGCGACTGGGCGCGCCGGGTGAACGGCAAGCGCTTCGACACGGGCGAGCTCATCAAGCGCGAGTTCCAGCACAAGAAGCCCGCGGGCTTCCAGAGCTACGTGCTGAACAGCCGCCGCGACAAGCTCAAGGACCCGCGCGTGCGCGAGGCACTCGGGCTGGCGCTGGACTACGAGTGGATGAACCGCCAGATGTTCTACGGCGGCTATCCGCGCGTGAGGGACCTGTTCGGCAACACCGATTGCGAGGCGACAGGTCTGCCATCGGCCGAAGAAAAAGCGCTGCTCGAACGCTGGCGCGGCAAGATTCCCGACGCGAGCTTTGGCCCCATGAGCGTGCCGCCCACCACCGAGGGGCCGGGCCAGTCGCTGCGCAACAACCTGCGCCGCGCGCGCGGCCTGTTGAAAGAAGCCGGCTGGGAGTACCGCGATGGTGCCTTGCGCAACGCCAAGGGCGAGGCGATGACGCTCGGAATACCTCGACAGCAAGGAGGGCGGGGTGCGCACGGTGTCGCCCTGGGTGCGCAACCTCGAGAAGCTCGGCATCACGCTGAATTTCGCCACGGTCGATTTCGCGCTCTACCAGGAGCGGCTCGACAGGTTCGAGTTCGACATCACCACCATCAATTTCCCCGGCACCAACAATCCAGGCCAGCAACTGCTCGAGATCTTCGGCAGCAAGGCGGCCAAGACGGAGAGTTCGGGCAACTACATGGGCGTGTCCACCCCGGCGGTCGATGCGCTGCTCAAGGGCATCGTCGATGCCGATACCAAGGCCGAGCTGCTGCCCGCATGCCGGGCGCTCGACCGGGTCATCATGCACAGCCACTACCTGATTCCCCAATGGACGCTGAGCTCGCACCGTGTCGTCTACGATGACTGGCGCCTGGCGTTCAAGGACCCGATGCCGCCCTATGCCAGCGCCGAAGGCTGGATCATGGACACCTCGCCGAAGCCCGCCAAGCCATAGAAGAGAAGGAATCCGGCCATGCTCTCCTATGTCCTCAAGCGACTGCTGCTGTTCATCCCCACGCTGCTGGGCGTGCTGCTGGTCACCTTCCTCGTCATCCAGTTCGTGCCTGGCGGGCCGGTGGAGCGATACTTGGTCGAGGCAAAGTCCGCGGGTGTCGGCGGCGGTGGTGGCGGCTTCGAGTCGGGCGGTGGCTCCTACCGGGGCAATCAGGGTGTCGATCCCAAGCGGGTGGAGCAGATCAAGGCGCTCTACGGCTTCGACAAGCCGCCGCACGAGCGCCTCTGGCAGATGCTCGGCCAGTTCGCGCGCTTCGATCTCGGCAAGAGCTTCTTCCAGAACAAGGACGTGTGGACGCTGATCCTCGAGAAGCTGCCGGTGTCGATCAGCCTAGGCCTCTGGACCTTCTTCATCAGCTACGGCGTCGCGGTGCCGCTGGGTGTGGCCAAGGCGGTGCGCGCCGGGTCTCGCTTCGACCTGGTCACCACGCTGATCGTGCTGATCGGCTATGCGATTCCGGGTTTCGTGCTCGGCGTGGCGCTGCTCGTGATCTTCGGCGGCCAATTGCAGTGGTTCCCGCTGCGCGGATTGACGTCGTCCAACTGGGATGAATTGAGCTGGGGCGCGCGCATCGTCGATTACCTCTGGCACATCACGCTGCCGGTCACGGCCATGGTGCTCGGCAGCTTCGCGGTGACAGCCATGCTCACCAAGAACGCGTTTCTCGAAGAGATCCGCAAGCAGTACGTGCTGACCGCGCGCGCCAAGGGACTGGGCGAGCGGCAGGTGCTCTGGAAGCATGTGTTCCGCAATGCGCTCATTCCCATCATCACGGGGCTGCCGGCGGCCTTCATCGGCTCCTTCTTTGCGGGCTCGCTGCTGACGAGACCTTGTTCTCGCTCGACGGGCTGGGCCTCCTGGGCTACGAGAGCGTGATCCGGCGCGACTACCCGGTCGTGCTGGGAACGCTCTACATCTTCACGCTGATCGGCCTGGTGACCAAGCTGATCTCCGATCTCTGCTACGTCTGGGTGGACCCGCGTGTCAAATTCGATTGAGGGAACGATGCCGGCCGATGCGGAGAAGGGCGCGCCCGCCGCGGCGGCCCACGTCCACGTCTCGCCCGGGCGCCGCGCCTGGCTGCGCTTCAAGCGCGACCGGCTCGGCTACTGGAGCCTAGTGGTCTTCACGACCCTGGTGGTGCTGAGCCTGTTCGCCGAGGTGCTGTCGACCGACAAGCCGCTGGTCCTGCGCTACGAAGCGCCACACCTATTTCCCGGTGCTGCGCGACTACTCCGAAAAAACTTTCGGCGGCGATTTCGAAACGCCCGCCGACTACCTCGACCCCTTCATCCGCGACCGCATCACCGCCGGCGACAACTGGGCGATCTTCGCGCCCAACACCTACGGCTCGAAAACGCTCAACTACTTTGCCAAGGCGCCGAGCCCGGCCGCGCCCTCGGCCGACAACTGGCTCGGCACCGACGACCGCGGCCGCGACCTGCTGGCCCAGCTGATCTACGGCTTTCGCGTGAGCGTGCTGTGCGCGCTGGCACTGACGGCCATCGGCACGGTGCTGGGCATTGCCTCCGGTGCGGTGCAGGGCTACTTCGCGGGGCGGATCGACCTGGCCTTCCAGCGCTTCATCGAGATCTGGGGCTCCATGCCGGAGCTCTACCTGCTCATCATCTTCAGTGCCATCTTCAAGCCGAGCGTGACGCTGCTGCTAATCCTGCTGAGCCTGTTCGGCTGGATGGCCCTGTCCGACTACGTGCGCGCCGAGTTCCTGCGCAACCGGCAGATGGACTACGTGCGCGCGGCCCGCGCCCTGGGCGTGAGCAACCTGCAGATCATGTGGCGCCACATCCTGCCGTTCCGCATGAGCGCGGCCATCCTGACGCTCACCTCGCTCGACTTTCTGGGCCTCGGGGTGCCGGCGGGCACACCGTCGCTCGGCGAATTGCTGAACCAGGGCAAATCGAACATCGACGCCTGGTGGATCTCGATTTCCACCTTCGGCGTGCTGGTCGTCACGCTGATGCTGCTGACCTTCATGGGCGACGCGCTGCGCGATGCGCTCGATCCGCGGAAGGCCGACAAGTGAACGACACGACAACAACAACGAATCAGCCTTTGGTCGACGTGAAGGGCCTGCGCGTCGCGTTCAGCGGCAAGGAGGTCGTGCACGGCATCGACTTCCAGATCGCCGAGGGTGAAAAGCTGGCGCTCGTCGGCGAGTCGGGCTCGGGCAAGACCGTCACGGCGCTGTCGCTGCTGCGCCTGGTGCAGAACGCCGACCTCGCCGGCGTGGCCAGACTCTTCGGGCCGGAACGCTCGCAGAACACGCGCGACCTGCTGTCGATTCCGGAACGGGAACTGCGCGGCATTCGCGGCAAGGAGATCGCGATGATCTTCCAGGAGCCGATGACCGCCCTCAACGCGCTCTACACCGTGGGTGACCAGATCGCCGAGGTGCTCGAATTGCACGAGGGGCTCTCGGCCCGCGCCGCGCAGGCGGCAGCCGTCCAGTTGCTGGCCGACACCGGCATCCCCGAGCCGGCGCGGCGGGCGAGGGCGTTTCCGCACCAGCTCTCGGGTGGCCAGCGTCAGCGCGCCATGATCGCCATGGCGCTCGCCTGCAAGCCGCGACTGCTGCTGGCCGACGAGCCGACCACCGCGCTCGATGTTACGGTGCGCGCGCAAATCCTCGAACTGCTGGCCGAGCTGCAACGCAAGTACGGCATGGCCGTGCTGCTGATCATGCACGATCTGAACCTGGTGCGCCACTTTGCCGACCGGGTGGCGGTGATGGAGAACGGCTACATCGTCGAGCATGGCGCGGTGGCGACCGTGTTCGATGCGCCGCAGCACGCCTACACCCGCAAGCTGATCGACAGCCACCCGGAGCGCGACGTTGCGGCGGTGGCCGCCCGGCCCGATGCCGCGCCGGTGCTCGAAGCCAGCGCCTTGCGGGTGAGCTATCCGATCTCGAAGCCCGGCTTTGCCGGTTGGTTCCGCAAGGGCGAGTTCGTCGCGGTGCAGGGCGCCGATTTCCGCATCGTGCCGGGCGAAACGCTGGGCGTGGTCGGCGAATCGGGTTCGGGCAAATCGACGCTGGCGCTCGCGGCGCTCGGGCTGCTGAAGCATCGGGGCATGCTGAAGGTGGACGGCAAGGGCTGGGCGGTCGGCCGCGCCTCGGACCTGGCGCTGCGCCGCACGATGCAGGTGGTGTTCCAGGACCCGTTCTCCTCGCTCTCGCCGCGCATGACGGTCGAGCAGATCGTGGGCGAAGGGCTGCGCGTCCACGCGCCGGAACTGGACACCGCAGCGCGCCGGGCCCGCGCGCTCACGGCGTTGGTCGATGTGGGGCTGACCGAGGTGCAGTTTCCGTCGCTGCTCGACCGCTATCCGCACGAGTTCTCGGGCGGCCCGCGCCAGCGACTGGCGATCGCCCGGGCGCTGATCGTCGATCCGCAGCTGCTGGTGCTCGTCGAGCCCACCAGCGCGCTCGACGTGACGATCCAGAAGCAGGTGCTGGGTCTTCTGCAGCGCCTGCAGCGGGAGCGAGGCCTGAGCTACCTGCTGATCACGCACGACGTCGAGGTGATCCGCGCCATGGCGCACCAGGTCATCGTGATGAAGGACGGGGCGATTCTCGAAACCGGCCCCGTCGAGCGCGTGCTCGACGCGCCCGAGCATCCCTACACACAAAAACTGGTGGCTGCTGCGCTGCTGGAATAAAACGGAGACTCGAAGAAATGTCGGGAAACGGACACGACCGGCGGGGAGCCTGGCGTGCGGCGCTGGCCTGCATGGTCACGCTGGCGGTGGCAATGGGCCTCGGGCGCTTCGCCTTCACGCCCATGCTGCCCATCATGCTGCACGAGGGGAAGCTCGAGCTGGCTGCGGGCGGCGTGCTGGCCTCGCTCAACTACCTGGGCTACTTCGTCGGGGCTGTCAGCTGCGCGGCCATCGGGATCAAGGCATCGAGCATGGTCCGGGGCGGGTTGGTCGCCACCGCTGCGTTGCTTGTCGGCATGGGCCTGCTCCACAGCTTCACGGGCTGGGGCATCCTGCGTGCGGCCGCCAGTGTGATAAGCGCATGGGTCTTCGTGTTCGCATCGGGCTGGGGCCTGCGGCGGCTGGCCGAAACGAATTCGCCGATGCTGGCCGGGGTGATCTACACCGGGCCTGGTATCGGTATCGCGATGACCGGGCTGCTGGGCGGTGCCCTGGGCCGCTGGGGTTCGGAGGTGGGTTGGATCGGCCTGGGCCTGCTGGCCGTGGTGCTCATCGCGGTGATTTGGCGGGTGTTCGACGATGGCGAATCGGCGTCGGTCGGCGGTGGCACCTCTGCGGCACCCACGGCGGCAAACGGCGTTGCGGCGTCCGGGTCGGCGCGCAGCGATGCGATCTGGCTGGTCGCGCTCTACGGCCTCGCTGGATTCGGCTACATCATCACGGCCACCTTTCTACCGGTGATCGCGCGGCCAGGCGCTGCCGGGCTCGTTCTGGCCCGACTTCTTCTGGCCGCTGTTCGGGGTGGCCATCATTCCGGGCGCGTTGATCGGCGCTCGCGCCCCGACCCATTGGGACAACCGGCTGCTGTTGGCGGCCGCCTACGCGCTGCAGGCGCTCGGCGTGGTGCTGTCGGTGGCGTGGCCCACCATCGTCGGCTTTGCGCTCGGCAGTCTGCTGCTCGGCATGCCGTTCACCACCATCACGCTTTTCGCCATGCGGGAGGCGCGCCGACTGCGCGGAAATGCCGCGGCGGGGCTGAGCGGCTATGCGACGGCGTCCTATGGGGTGGGGCAGATCATCGGGCCACTGTTCGCCGCGCCGCTGGCCCAGCGCACGGGCTCTTTCGAGCAGTCGCTGATGGTCGCGGCGGTGCTGTTTGCGGTGGTCTGGTCGAAATCTCGTCGTTCCGTGGCAGTCTGAGCGGCAATGGCCCTTCATTTATTACACGAATAGCATATAATTCAAAGCTCATGACCAAACGGACGGGTACCAACCGCCCGTTTTTTTTGGTCTATGCATTCTTGATCATTCGTTACGTTCACTGAGATTGGGACATCCGTGGTGGGTGGATATCGCGAACTCGGTGAATTCGGTATTTAAAAGGCGCTTTCGAACACGTGGCATTGCAGCAAACAGTGGAACAAACCGTGGCCGGTCTCGGCTACGACCTGGTGGAGGTCGAACGTACGGCCGGGGGACTGCTGCGCGTGACGATTGATTTGCCTTGGACGGCCCCCACCTCCGAAGCTGTGGCTGCCGGTGTGCCAGAGCCCTTCGTGACGGTCGAAGACTGCGAGAAGGTGACGCGGCAGTTGCAGTTTGCGCTGGAGGTCGACAACGTCGAATACAAGCGGCTCGAGGTGTCCTCGCCGGGTATCGACAGGCCGTTGCGCAATGAGCAGGATTTCGGGCGTTTCGTGGGTCATGTGATCGACCTCACGCTCAAGGCGTCCATGGGCGCGGCGGCGGCGGGCCAGGTGTCGGCCACCCGCAAGAAATTTCGCGGCACGCTGGAGCGTGCTGAAAAGGCAGAAGGGGCCGTAGGCGCCCCGGGCTGGCAAATCGTCTGGAGCGATGCGCCCGAGCCGAAGCCGGGTCAAAAAGTGAGGAAGAAGCGCGCGCCTGCACCGTTGCATGCGCTGGGCTTCGTGCTGGACGAGCTGCGCGATGCGCGGCTCGCACCGATTGTGGATTTCAAGGGTCGCAAGGCCAAAACCCAACAGGGTTTTTCGGATATTGACGACGGAACGAATGTTCCGGACTGACTAGAGGAGTGGTGGCATGAATCGCGAAATGTTGATGTTGGTGGATGCGATCTCGCGCGAGAAGAACGTCGAACGTGACGTCGTCTTCGGCGCGGTCGAATCCGCACTGGCGCAAGCCACCAAGAAGCTCCATCAGGGCGACGTGGACATCCGCGTCGCCGTTGACCGCGACAGCGGCGACTACGAAACCTTCCGCCGCTGGCACGTCGTTCCCGACGAGGCCGGCCTGCAGCTGCCCGACCAGGAAATCCTCCTGTTCGAGGCCAAGGAAGAAATGTCGGACATCGAAGTCGGCGAGTACATCGAAGAAGCGGTGGACTCGGTGCCGATCGGCCGCATCGGCGCGATGGCTGCCAAGCAGGTCATCCTGCAGAAGATCCGTGACGCCGAGCGCGAGATGCTGCTCAACGACTTCATGTCGCGCGGCGACAAGATCTTCGTGGGCACCGTCAAGCGCCTGGACAAGGGCGACATCATCGTCGAGGCCGGCCGCGTCGAAGGGCGCCTGCGCCGCAGCGAGATGATCGCCAAGGAAAACCTGCGCAACGGCGACCGCGTGCGGGCCATGATCATGGAGGTCGACCTGACGCTGCGCGGCGCGCCGATCATCCTGTCGCGCTCGGCACCCGAGTTCATGATCGAGCTGTTCCGCCAGGAAGTGCCCGAAATCGAACAGGGCCTGCTCGAAATCAAGAGCTGCGCCCGTGACCCGGGTTCGCGCGCCAAGATCGCCGTGCTCTCGCACGACAAGCGTGTCGACCCGATCGGCACCTGCGTCGGCGTGCGCGGCACCCGCGTCAACGCCGTCACGAACGAACTCGCCGGCGAGCGCGTCGACATCGTGCTGTGGAGCGAAGACCCGGCCCAATTCGTGATCGGTGCCCTGGCCCCGGCGAACGTGTCGTCCATCGTGGTGGACGAAGAAAAGCACGCCATGGACGTGGTGGTCGACGAGGAAAACCTCGCCATCGCCATCGGCCGCGGCGGCCAGAACGTGCGCCTGGCTTCTGACCTGACCGGTTGGAAGATCAACATCATGGACGCCAACGAGTCGGCCCAGAAGCAGGCGACCGAAACGGACGCAAGCCGCAAGCTCTTCATGGAAAAGCTCGATGTCGACGAGGAAATCGCCGACATCCTGATCTCCGAAGGCTTCAACAGCCTCGAGGAAGTCGCCTATGTGCCGATTTCCGAAATGCTCGAGATCGAAGCTTTCGACGAAGACACCATCAATGAGCTGCGCACGCGTGCCAAGGATGCGCTGCTGACCATGGAAATCGCCAAGGAAGAGGGCGTCGAGACCGTCTCGCAGAATCTGCGCGACCTCGAAGGCCTGGACCCCGAACTGATTCCCAAGCTGGCCGAAGCGGGTGTGAACACCCGTGACGACCTCGCCGACCTCGCGGTCGATGAACTCACCGAGATCACCGGCCACAGCGCCGATGACGCCAAAGCCCTCATCTTGAAAGCCCGCGAACATTGGTTCGCCGGCCAAGAGTGATGGTCATGGAGGCACGAAACCAATATGTCCAGTACCACTGTCGCCGAGTTCGCGAACGAGCTCAAGAAGACTCCCGAAACCTTGCTTGACCAGCTCAAGAGCGCAGGCGTGCCCAAAGCGGCACTCACCGATGCACTCACTGAGGCTGACAAGCAGCGTCTGCTCGGCTTTCTCAAAGCCAGCCATGGCACCGCCGAGCCCGAGCGCAAGAAAATCACGCTGACCAAGAAGTCGACCAGCGAGATCAAGCAGGCCGACGCCACCGGCCGCGCCCGCACCATCCAGGTCGAGGTGCGCAAGAAGCGCACCTTCATCCAGCGTGATGAAGGCCACCCGGCCACGCCCGAACACGCACAGCAAGCCGCCGAGGCTCCGGCCGCCGCGCCGGCTGCACCCCACGTCGACGAGGCCGAACTGGCCCGCCGCGAGGAAGACGCACGTCGCCAGGCCGAGCTGATCCGCCGCCAGGAAGAAGAGCTGGCCGAAAAGCGCCGTCTGCGTGAAGAAGCCGAAGCCCGTGAACGCGAACAGGCCGAAAAGGCCGAGCGCGCCGAACAGGCAGAGCAGGAAGCTGCGCGCATCGCTGCCGAGAAGAAGGCCGCTGCTGCAGCCGCTGCAACGCCCGCGAAGGAAACGGCCAAGCCGGTCGAAGCGCCTGCTGCAGTTGCTGCGGCGGCCGCGGCCGAACAGCAGGCCGCCGACACCAAGCTGGCCGCCCAGACCGCTGCCACGCAAGCCAAGGAAGACGCCAAGGCCAAGGCCGCCGCCGAATCGAAGGCCCGTGCCGACGAAGAAGCCGCCCGCGCCAAGGATCTCGACGAGCGTCGCCGCAAGGCACTCGCCGAAGCCGAAGCCATTCGCGCCATGATGAATGCACCGGCCCGCGTGCTGGTGCCGCACAAGGCGCCCGAGAAGCCGCAGCCCGAAAAGGTCGCGGTCAAGGGCACGCTGCACAAGCCAGTCACGCCCCCGGCACGTCCCGGCGCACCGGCTGCGCCTGGCGCTGCCGCCGCACCCGGCGCAGCCGCCGGTGCCGGCAAGGAAGTCAAGTCGGCCAAGCTCTCGTCGAGCTGGGCAGGCGATCCTGCCAAGAAGAAGGAAATCAAGACCCGCGGCGATGCCAGCGGCGGTGTCGGTCGCGGCAACTGGCGCGGAGGTCCGCGCGGTCGCCGTGGCAACGACCGCGGCGGTCACGAGGATCACGCACCGGCCGCACCGGTCGAGGCGCGCATTCTTGAAGTGCACGTTCCCGAAACCATCACGGTGGCCGAGCTCGCGCACAAGATGGCCGTCAAGGCCGGCGAAGTCATCAAGCAATTGATGAAGCTGGGCCAGATGGCGACCATCAACCAGTCGCTCGACCAGGACACCGCAATGATCCTGGTGGAGGAAATGGGTCACAACGCAGTGGTTGCTGCGCTGGACGATCCGGAAGCCTTCACCGACGAGGACGTGTCGGCGCAAACCGCCGAAGCCCTGCCGCGCGCACCGGTCGTGACCGTCATGGGTCACGTCGACCACGGCAAGACTTCGCTGCTCGACTACATCCGCCGCGCCAAGGTTGCAGTGGGCGAAGCCGGCGGCATCACGCAGCACATTGGTGCCTACCACGTGGAAACCGCACGCGGCATGGTGTCGTTCCTCGACACCCCGGGTCACGAGGCGTTCACCGCCATGCGTGCCCGTGGTGCACAGGCCACCGACATCGTGATCCTGGTGGTGGCGGCCGACGACGGCGTCATGCCCCAGACCAAGGAAGCCATCAAGCACGCGAAAGCGGCCGGTGTGCCGATCGTGGTTGCGATCAACAAGGTGGACAAGCCCGATGCCAACCTGGACCGCGTGAAGCAGGAACTGGTGGCCGAAGAGGTCGTGCCCGAAGAGTACGGCGGCGACGTGCCGTTCGTGCCGGTGTCCGCCAAGACGGGCCAGGGCATCGACGACCTGCTCGAACAGGTGCTGCTGCAAGCTGAAGTGCTGGAACTCAAGGCGCCGGTGGATGCCGCCGCCAAGGGCCTGGTCATCGAAGCGCAACTCGACAAGGGCCGCGGCCCGGTCGCGACCGTGCTGGTTCAGTCCGGCACGCTCAAGACCGGCGACGTGGTGCTGGCCGGCTCGACCTATGGCCGCGTTCGCGCCATGCTGGACGAAGACGGCAAGACCATCAAGACCGCGGGTCCGTCGATCCCGGTGGAGATCCAGGGCCTGACCGAAGTGCCGCAAGCGGGCGACGAGTTCATGGTGATGGCCGACGAGCGCCGTGCGCGCGAAATCGCCACCTACCGTGCCGGCAAGTTCCGCAATACCAAGCTGGCGAAGGCCCAGGCCGCGAACCTGCAGAACATGTTCACCGACCTCTCGGCCGGCGAAGTGCAGAAGCTGCGGATCATCATCAAGGCCGACGTGCAGGGCTCGCAGGAAGCGCTGGCCCAGTCGCTGCTCAAGCTGGCGAACGAAGAGGTCAAGGTGCAGATCGTGTACGCCGGCGTCGGCGGCATCAGCGAAAGCGACATCAACCTCGCCATCGCCTCGAAGGCGGTCGTGATCGGCTTCAACGTGCGTGCCGATGCCGGTGCGCGCAAGCTGGCCGAGAACAATGGCGTGCAGCTGAACTACTACAGCATCATTTACGACGCCGTGGACGAGATCAAGGTTGCGATGTCGGGCATGCTGGCACCGGAGCGCCGCGAAGAGATCATCGGCTCGGCCGAGATCCGCACGGTGTTCGTGGCCTCGAAGATCGGTACGGTTGCAGGTTCGTACGTCACCTCGGGCTCGGTCAACCGCAGCGCGCATTTCCGCCTGCTGCGCGACAACGTGGTGATCTACACCGGCGAAGTCGACTCGATCAAGCGCATGAAGGACGATGTCCGCGAAGTCCGCGAAGGTTTTGAGTGCGGTATCAAGCTCAAGAACTACAACGACATCAAAGAAGGCGATCAGCTCGAATTCTTCGAGATCAAGGAAATCGCCCGGACGCTGTAAGCGTTCGATGCGAGAGAGTCCATGCCCAAGAGAAAAGCCGCCGCCCCCAACCGCGTGTTCAAGGTTGCCGACCAGATCCAGCGGGATCTGACGGAACTGATCGCGCGCGAGTTGAAGGACCCGCGCGTGGGAATGGTCACGATCCAGGCGGTCGAGGTCACGCCCGACTATGCGCACGCGAAGATCTTCTTCAGCATGCTCACGGGCGACGTGACCGAGACCACCGAAGCGCTGAACCAGGCCGCAGGGTTCCTGCGCAACGGCCTGTTCAAGCGCCTTCACATCCACACCGTGCCGACGCTGCACTTCCTGTTCGACCGCACCACCGAGCGTGCGGCCGACATGAACGCGCTCATCGCGCAAGCCGTCGCTTCCCGCTCGAAAGACGACTAGCGATGAATGCGCCACGCACAAGGGTGCAGCGGCGCCCTGTGCATGGGGTGTTGTTGCTCGACAAACCGCTGGGACTCTCCAGCAACCAGGCCTTGCAGAAGGCCAAGTGGTTGCTGCGTGCCGAAAAAGCGGGCCATACCGGCACGCTCGATCCATTGGCCACCGGCGTTCTGCCGCTGTGCTTTGGTGCGGCCACCAAGTTCAGCCAGCTGCACCTCGATGCCGACAAGACCTACGAGGCCACGGCGCGCCTGGGCGTCAAGACTTCGACCGGCGATGCCGAGGGCGAAGTGATCTCCGAGCGCCCGGTGCACGTCACGCCTGAAGACCTGGCGCGCGCCGAGGCGCAGTTCAGCGGCCCGATCCGCCAGGTTCCGCCGATGCACAGCGCACTCAAGAAAGACGGCAAGGCGCTGTACGAGTACGCGCGTGAAGGCATCGAGATCGAGCGGGCGCCGCGCGACGTCGTGATTCACGCACTGAAGATCACGCAGGCGGCCGCCGAATCGGCGAGCAATGCTATAAAAATAGTAGCCGCCGTGAGCAAAGGCACCTACATCCGGACGCTGGGCGAAGACATCGGCGAGGCCTTGGGCTGCGGTGCCCACCTCACGTCGCTGCGCCGCACGGCCACGGGCGGTTTCGGCGTGGCGCAGTGCATCACGCTCGAGGCGCTCGAAGCCATGAACGAGGAAGAGCGGCTGGCGCAGTTGTTGCCTGCCGAATCCCTGGTCGAAGGCCATACGATCGTCACGCTCGGCAGCGAAGATGCAGGGCGCTTTTTGTCCGGCCTGCGCCGCCGTGGCGCGTGGGCCGATGCGACCCATGTGGCGGTCTTCGGCGAAGCGCCTCCTGCCTTCCTGGGCACGGCGCACATCGCCGCCAATGAATTGATTCCGGGGCGCTTGCTGAACCCCATCGAAATCCAGCAAATTCTTTTGAACGCACAACAGACCGAAGCGACACCATGAGTACCAACCAAATCCGCAATATCGCCATCATTGCCCACGTGGACCATGGCAAGACCACGATGGTCGACCAGCTCCTGCGCCAGTCCGGCACCTTCGCCGAGCACGAGAAGGTCGTCGACACGGTGATGGACAACAACGCCATCGAAAAGGAACGTGGCATCACGATCCTGGCCAAGAACTGCGCCGTGACCTGGGAAGGCACGCACATCAACATCGTCGACACTCCGGGCCACGCGGACTTCGGCGGCGAAGTGGAACGCGCGCTGTCGATGGTCGACGGCGTGGTGCTGCTGATCGACGCGCAGGAAGGCCCGATGCCGCAGACGCGCTTCGTGACCAAGAAGGCGCTCGCGCTCGGCCTGAAGCCGATCCTGGTCGTGAACAAGGTCGACAAGCCGGGCGCCAACCCCGACAAGGTGGTCAACGCCGCCTTCGACCTGTTCGACAAGCTCGGTGCCACCGACGAACAACTCGACTTCCCCGTGGTGTACGCCTCGGGCATCAACGGCTGGTCGTCGATGGAAGAGGGCGCTCCCGGTGAGCAGTGGGGTCCCGACATGTCGGCCCTGTTCAACACCATCCTGCAGCACGTGCCGGCACAGAAGGGCGATCCGAATGCGCCGCTGCAACTGCAGATTTCCGCACTCGACTTCTCGACCTTCGTCGGCCGTATCGGCGTGGGCCGCATCAGCCAGGGCACGCTGCGCCCCATGACGGACGTGGTGGTGATGGAAGGTCCGGACGGCAAGGCCGTCAAGGGCCGCATCAACCAGGTGCTGACCTTCCAGGGCCTGGAACGCGTGCAGGCCACGGAAGCCGGCCCGGGCGAAATCGTGCTGATCAACGGCGTGGCCGACATCGGCATCGGCGTGACCATCACCGCCCCCACCAACCCGGCACCACTGCCCATGCTCAAGGTCGACGAACCGACCCTGACCATGAACTTCTGCGTCAACACCAGCCCGCTGGCTGGCCGCGAAGGCAAGTACATCACCAGCCGCCAGATCTGGGACCGCCTGCAAAAGGAGCTGCAACACAACGTGGCCCTGCGCGTGAAGGAAACCGACGAAGAAGGCATCTTCGAAGTCATGGGCCGCGGCGAACTGCACCTGACCATCCTCTTGGAGAACATGCGCCGCGAAGGCTATGAACTGGCCGTGTCCAAGCCGCGCGTGGTGTTCCGCACCGTCAACGGCGAAAAGCACGAGCCGATCGAACTGGTCACGGCCGACATCGAAGACCAGCACCAGGGCGGCGTGATGCAGGCGCTGGGCGAGCGCAAGGGCGAACTGGTCAACATGGAACCGGACGGCCGCGGCCGCGTGCGCCTCGAGTACCGCATTCCGGCGCGGGGCCTGATCGGCTTCACCAACGAATTCCTGAACCTGACGCGCGGCTCGGGCCTCATCAGCAACATCTTCGACAGCTACGAAGCGCACAAGGGCGACATCGGCAGCCGCAAGAACGGCGTGCTGATCTCGATGGACGACGGTGAAATCTTCACCTACGCGCTGGGCAAGCTGGACGACCGCGGCCGCATGTTCGTGCGCGCCAACGACCCGGTGTACGAAGGCATGATCGTCGGCATCCACAGCCGCGACAACGACCTCGTGGTGAACGCCACGCGCACCAAGCAGCTGACCAACTTCCGCGTCTCCGGCAAGGAAGACGCGATCAAGGTCACGCCGCCGATCGACCTCACGCTCGAATACGGCGTGGAATTCATCGAGGACGACGAGCTGGTCGAAATCACGCCCAAGAGCGTGCGCCTGCGCAAGCGCTACCTGAAGGAACACGAGCGCAAGCGCGCCGGCCGCGACACGCAAGCCGCCTGACCCTGAGGGGCCCATGCGCCTGACGCACGGCGGAGCTGTGTGGCTGATGGTCGTCGTGACCCTGATGTGGGGCACGGCGGGCGTCGTCACGCGGCACCTCGTGCAGGCGCACAGTTTCGAGATCACCTTCTGGCGCAGCCTCTTCACGATGCTGGCGCTGCTGGTGATCTTGCCGCTTTGGCGGGGACGCGCCGTGTGCTCGCAGCTGCGCAGCGGCGGACGCGCGCTCTGGATCTCGGGCGTCTGCTAGGCCGTGATGTTCACGGCCTTCATGGTGGCGCTCACGATGGCTTCCACGGCCAGCGTGCTGGTCACGATGTCGCTCGGGCCACTGCTCACCGCGCTGGCCGCGCGCATCTTCATCGGTCATCGGCTGCCCGCGCGCACCTGGCTCGCGATCGTGGTCGCGGGCCTTGGCATCGGCTGGATGTATGGCACGCAGCTGATGCAGGGCGGGGCGGGCGGATCGCTGCTCGGCACGCTGGTTGCGCTGTGCGTGCCTCTGGCCGGCGCCACCAACTGGACCGTCGTTCAGCACGCGCATGCCAAGGGGCATGATATCGACCTGGTGCCCGCCGTGCTGATCGGCGCGGTGCTCACGGCCCTGTTCACGCTGCCCTTCGCCTTGCCGTTCCAGGCAAGCGCGCACGATCTCGGTCTGCTGGCTTTTCTGGGCGTGTTCCAGCTGGCCATCCCCTGTGTGCTGTCGGTGCTTTGCGCGCAGGTGCTGAAGGCGCCCGAGGTGGCCTTGCTGGCGCTGTTCGAAGTGATCTTCGGCATCGCGCTGGCCTGGATCGGCGCCGGCGAAGAGCCTGCCTCCAGCGTGCTGACCGGTGGTGCCCTGGTCATCGGCGCGCTGGTGTTCAACGAACTGCTGGCGCTGCGTGGACGGCGCACCACGGCGGCCGACAACGCGCTGCCGGGCGCGCACTGAAAAGAAAAAAGGCCCCGGCAAACACCGGGGCCTTTCACGATCAGACGATCACGGGATCAGGGGCGGGCGATCTTCCAGGAGCCGGCCACGCCGTCACCTGTCTTGTCGCCAGCCTTGACGTCCTTCGCCCAGTAGTACAGCGGCCAGCCCTTGTAGGCCCACTGGCGCTTGCCGTCTTCGCGAATGATGATGGTGTAGCCGCCGATGGGTCTGGCGGTTTCGGCCACAGGGAGCGGCAGCCAGTTGGTGGCGCACTGGGCGTTGCAGGCGGAAGTGCCGGCGCTGGCCGTGTCCTTGGTGAAGGTGTAGAGCGTCATGCCGTTCGGTCCGACCAGCACGCCATCGGCGGTACGGGTGGGCGTGTCGGGCGCACTGGCCGTCTTATTGGACATGCCGCCGCAGCCGGCGAGCAAGGCCGCCGCGAGGATCGAGGCGCTGAGCAATTTCATGCAGTTTCTCCTTCAGTTGAAAAATCGCGAAAACAAGGCGGTTGGTTGCGCGACCCGGCAGTTTATGCCGGGGTTACGACAAATCGCGGTAGGTGAGGGTCGCGAGTTTCAGCAAAACATCACGCGGTAGCTTGCCAGCAACGGCATAACCGAAACCCTGGTCGACCCAGTAGAAGCTGGGCACCGGTCCTTCCGAGGCGAAGCGGAAGGCTGTTTCCCGCAATGCAGCGGTGCCCGCCGTCCGGTCGTCCAGGGTGCCGATGTAGAGCGTGACGCGCTCGCCGGCAGCGTCTTCGAACATGAACTGGGCGCGAGCGCCGGTTTCTCCCGGCAGCAGGCGTCCTCCCACCAGCGTGTAGCCCAGGCTCGACAGGTCCGGCGCCTTGGCCAGCTGGGCGCCGGCGCGCGTTGCCGACCACTGGGCGTTGCCGAGCCAGCCGGCGGCAAAGGCGATCAGCACGCCGGCCGCCATGCCGCCCCAGCGCATCCAGCTGCTGCGCTGCGCATGCCGGGGCAGGCTGCGGTCGAGTGCGCGCATCAGGGGGCGCCGGAACCGGCTCGTCGAGCAATTCGCCGTGCAGCCGGCGCAACGCGTCGCGCTGGGCGTGCCAGGCTGCCACCTGCGCGGCGATGGCCGGGTCGCGCACCAGGGCGTCTTCGACCTCGGCGCGGCGATCGGGGGCCAGCTGGCCATCGACCAGTGCGTGCAGCTCGTCGTCGGTAGGGGGCGGGGCGGTTCATGGTGCGACAGCGGGTTTCACTTGAGGCGGCGCAGGCCGGGGCGGCTTGGCGCGGAGGCGCCATCCAGCAGTTCCTGCAGCCGGACGCGGGCGCGCGAGAGGCGCGACATCACGGTGCCGGCCGGAATGCCGAGCACCTTGGCCACCTCGGCATAGGACAGGTCTTCGAGCGTCACCAGCAGCAGCACGGCGCGCTGCTCCTCGGGCAGTTGCATCAGGCAGCGCTGCAGGTCGATGCCGGTGCCCTGGTCGCGGCCCGGATCGACACCGCCATGCAGCTCGTGCGCCACGTCGTCCAGCGGCACGACGCTGTGCGGCGGCGGTGTGCGCCGCACCTGGCTCGCGAAGATGTTGTGCATGACGGTGAACAGTCATGCGCGCAGGTCGCTGCCCACCGCCCAGAGCCGCCACTTGCTGCAGGCCCGCTCGAGCGTGTCCTGCACCAGGTCGTCGGCGGCCCACGCGTTGCCCGTGAGCGCGCGCGCATAGCGGCGCAGGCTCGGGATGTGGTCGACCAGCAGGGGGCGTCCATGGGTGGGCGGGAGGCGCGTTCCGATCAGGGCTTGGCGGTTTTCCAGGTGCCGTTGACGCCGTCGCCGGTCTTGTCGCCCGGCTTGGTGTCCTTGGCCCAGTAGTAGAGCGGCCAGCCCTTGGCGGCCCATTGCTTCTTGCCGTCGTCGCGCGTGACGATGGTGAAGTCGCCGGCAGCCTTGTCGGCGTCGGTGGCCATGAAGGGCGGCCAGTTGGTCGCGTAGCCGCCGTTGCAGACCGACTTGCCGTTGCCGGCCGTGTCCTTGTCGAAGGTGTAGAGCGTCATGCCGTTCGGGCCGACCAGCGCGCCATCGGCGGGTTTGGGCTGCGCGAGTGCGGGAAGTGCGAGCAGGCTGCTCAGTAGCGCGGCGGCAATGCCGACGGAGGAAGCGCGGAAAGGCGACATGGAAAGACTCCTGGGTTGGTGGCATCGACGATCCGATGACACCGCACAAATGCCTGCAGCCCGCCTTTTATTCCATGCCGCGCAAAAAAAGAACTAGCGGCCGCGGCTCTTCATGGCGCGTTCCACCTCGCGCTTGCCTTCGCGGTCCTTGATGGTGTCGCGCTTGTCGTGCTCGGCCTTGCCCTTGGCAAGGGCGACCTCGCATTTCACCTTGCCGGCCTTCCAGTGCAGGTTGAGCGGCACCAGCGTATAGCCCTTCTGCTCGATCTTGCCGACCAGGCGGCGGATTTCTTCCTTGTGCAGCAGCAGCTTCTTGGTGCGGATCGAATCGGGGTTGACGTGGGTCGAAGCGCTCTTGAGCGGATTGATCTGCAGGCCCACGACGAACAGCTCGCCGTTGCGGATCACCACGTAGCCGTCGGTGAGCTGCACCTTGCCTTCGCGCAGGGATTTGACTTCCCAGCCTTCGAGAACGATGCCGGCCTCGAAGCGTTCTTCGAAGAAATAGTTGTACGCGGCCTTCTTGTTGTCGGCAATGCGGGAGGAGGTATCTTGTTTCTTTGTGGCCATGGCTCGGGAAGGTGGGGACGCATGGCTTCAATACAATCCGTCGCGCACGCTGCACCGATTCTATGAAAACAGTCAACAAGTCCGTCCTCATCTGGTACAGCGCCGAAGAGATGTACGCGCTCGTCACCGATGTGGCGAAGTATCCGCAGTTCCTTCCGTGGTGCGACAAGGCCCGGATCATCGAAGAGGACGAGGCGGGCATGACCGCCGAAGTCGGCCTGGCCTTCGGTGGTTTTCATCAGAGCTTCACCACCCGCAACACCCATGTCCCGGGGCGCGAGGTGCAACTGAAGCTGGTCGACGGACCGTTCTCCAACCTCGACGGCAACTGGAAGTTCGTGCCGGTGGGCGACCAGGGCGAGCGTGCGTGCCGCGTCGAGCTTCACATGAGCTACGGCTTCAGCAACTTCGCCTTGCAGGCGCTCGTGGGGCCTGTGTTCGACACGATCGCCTCCAGCCTTGTCGAGGCCTTCGTCAAGCGTGCCGAGCAGGTCTACGGCGCCAGCTGATGATCGAAGTCACGCTGAGCTGCTCGCCCGCGGCACGCGAGGTGTTCGAGCAGGTCTTGCGGCTCGCACCGGAGACGACGCTGAGCGATGCGGTGCTGGCCAGCAATCTGCCGCAGCGTTTTCCGGACCTGGACTGGCGGCATGCCATGACGCCAGGGATCTGGGGCAGGGCGGTCGAGTGGGACCAGGCCCTGAAAGACGGTGATCGCATCGAGCTGTGCCGCCCCTTGAAGGTGGACCCCAAGGTGGCGCGCCGTGAGCGTTTTCAACGCCAGGGTGCCCGGGGCACCGGCCTTTTCGCGAACCGCCGCAAGGGCGGCAAGGCCGGCTACTGACGCTGCCCCGGCTGCTTACTTGCAGTCGCTGCTGATGACGGACTGCAGGCGCTTCTGCTCGGCGGCACGGGCCGCGTCGTCCATGATCTCGCGCTCGCCCTGCGAATTGACCTTCGCGATGCGAATGCCGCTGTCGACCGTGGCCTTGCCTTCGCGGGCACGGGCACAGTAGTTGGCCTTGGCCTTGGCGACCTTGGCTTCTTCGGCGGCGCGCTTGGTCTTTTCTTCGGCCTCGGCCTTCTGGGTCTTTTCCTCGAGATCCTTGTCCACGCCGCTCGGCTTGGCAGTGCCGGCGCCTTCGCGCGGCTTGGCAGCCGCCGTTTCGGTGCCTTCGGCCGCCGGGGCATCCGGCGAAGAGATGCCGGTGGCCGTGCGCGGCGGCGGCGAGCCCGAACGGCGCAGGATGTTCTTCTCGGGAACATCAGGCGGCGGCGCCTGGTCGCTGAAGACCTTCTTGCCGTTCTTGTCGATCCATTGCCATTGCGCGCTCGCCGAGAGCGGCAACGCAACGACACATCCCACCAGCAGCCAGTGCATCAATTTCATCCCCGAAGTTTAGCCGCGCCTTACATTTTGCAACATCCAAAAGCTGTGCTTTTGCAACGGTCCGAAAAAGCCCGGCCCGGCGAACGGCCCGGAGCCCTCGTTACAATCCGTCTTTTGGAGCTTCACCCATGCGCCTTCTCGGCAAAGCGCTCACCTTCGACGATGTGTTGTTGGTGCCAGCGTTCTCCCAGGTCCTGCCCAAAGACACCTCTCTCGCGACCAAACTCTCCCGCAACATCACGCTGAACCTGCCGCTCGTCTCGGCGGCCATGGACACCGTGACCGAAGCCCGCCTCGCGATCGCCATCGCGCAAGAAGGCGGCATGGGGATCGTGCACAAGAACCTCACCGCGCAACAGCAGGCCGCCGAAGTGGCCCGCGTGAAGCGCTATGAATCGGGCATGCTGCGTGACCCGGTGGTGATCACGCCGACGCAATCGGTGCGCCAGGTGATGGCACTGTCGGACCAGCTCGGCATCTCGGGCTTCCCGGTGGTCGACGGCGGCAAGGTCGTCGGCATCGTGACGGGGCGCGACCTGCGCTTCGAAACGCGCTACGACGTGCCGGTCAGCGAAATCATGACGCAGCGCGACAAGCTCATCACCGTGCCCGACGGCACCACGCTGGCAGATGCCAAGGCGCTGCTCAACAAGTACAAGCTCGAGCGGTTGCTGGTCATCAACAGCGACTGGGAGCTCAAGGGCCTGATCACCGTCAAGGACATCACCAAGCAGACCAGCTTCCCCAACGCCGCACGCGACCCCAGCGGCCGCCTGCGCGTGGGCGCCGCGGTGGGTGTGGGTGACGGCACCGAGGAGCGCGTCGAAGCGCTGGTGAAGGCCGGCGTCGATGCCATCGTGGTCGACACCGCGCACGGCCACAGCGCCGGCGTGATCGAGCGCGTGCGCTGGGTCAAGCGCAACTATCCGCAGGTCGACGTGATCGGCGGCAACATCGCCACCGGCGATGCCGCTCGCGCGCTGGCCGATGTCGGTGCCGATGCCGTCAAGGTCGGTATCGGCCCAGGCTCCATCTGCACCACCCGCATCGTGGCCGGCGTGGGCGTGCCGCAGATCATGGCGGTCGACAGCGTCGCCACCGCGCTGCAGGGCACGGGCGTTCCGCTGATTTCCGACGGCGGCGTGCGCTACTCGGGCGACATCGCCAAGGCGATTGCCGCAGGCGCCAGCACCGTAATGATGGGCAGCATGTTCGCCGGCACCGAAGAGGCACCCGGCGAAATCGTGCTGTACCAGGGCCGCAGCTACAAGAGCTACCGGGGCATGGGCTCCATCGGTGCGATGCAGCAGGGCAGTGCCGACCGCTACTTCCAGGAATCGACCACCGGCAACCCCAACACCGACAAGCTGGTGCCCGAAGGCATCGAAGGCCGCGTGCCCTACAAGGGCTCGATCGTCTCCATCGTCTACCAGATGGCCGGCGGCGTGCGCGCCAGCATGGGCTACTGCGGCTGCGCCACCATCGCAGACATGCAGAACAAGGCCGAGTTCGTCGAGATCACCACGGCCGGCATCCGCGAGAGCCACGTGCACGACGTGCAAATCACCAAGGAAGCCCCGAACTACCGGGCTGAGTAAGCCCAATCTGGCCAGACCTTGAAAGTCGGGCCAGATTGGCATTAGAATTTGGGCCAGATTCAATTTTTCTGGCCCAAATGCAATCCATCGGCATCGCTGAAGCCAAGAACAACTTCTCGGCCCTGATCGACCTGGTCGAAAAGGGCGAGGAGGTTCGCATCACCCGCCACGGCAAGGAAGTCGTGCGCATGCTGCCGGTGCGGCGCAAGCCGGTCATCACCGACGAGCAGATCGAGCGCGAACTCGGCCAGATCGACGCGCTGCACGCCACCATCCAGCCGGGCCTGTCGCTGCGCGCATTGCTCGACGAAGGGCGTCAATCGTGACAGCCTTCGTCATGGACGCCTCCGTCACCGCCGCCTGGCTGCTGCCCGACCAAGCCAGCGAACACACCCGCAAGCTCTACGCCGCCATCCGCCGCGACGAGGTCGAGCCGCAGGCGCCCAACGCCTGGCAATGGGAGTGCGCCAACATCCTCGCCAACGGCGTGCGCAGCGGCCGCATTCCTTCGTCCGCGGTCGAAGGCCTGTGGAGCGTGCTCGATGCCATCCGCCACCGCGTCGAACTGCATGAACTCGCGCCGGCCCAGCACAAGGCCGTGCTCGCGGTGGCCATCGACGTCGGTGTGTCGCTCTACGACGCGGGCTACCTCTGGCTCGCACGCTCGCTCAATCTCCCGCTCGCCACTTTCGACGAGCAACTCATCCAGGCAGCGCCCAAGGCGGGCGTGAAGCTGTTCGACATTTCAACGCTCTGAGTCCCAACGTCCATGCAACACGACAAGATCCTCATCCTCGACTTCGGCTCGCAAGTCACGCAGCTGATCGCACGCCGCGTGCGCGAAGCCCATGTGCTCAGCGAAGTGCATCCCTGCGACGTCACCGACGAATGGGTTCGCGAATACGCCGCCGACGGCCACCTCAAGGGCGTGATCCTTTCGGGCAGCCACGCGAGCGTCTATGAAGAGACCACCGACAAGGCCCCGCAGGCCGTGTTCGACCTCGGCGTGCCGGTGCTCGGCATCTGCTACGGCATGCAGACCATGGCGCACCAGCTCGGCGGCAAGGTCGAAGGCGGCCACAAGCGCGAGTTCGGCTTTGCGGCCGTGCGCGCCCACGGCCACACCGCGCTGCTGAAGGACATCGCCGACTTCACCATGCCCGCAGGCCACGGCATGCTCAACGTGTGGATGAGCCATGGCGACAAGGTCACCGAGCTGCCGCCGGGCTTCCAGCTCATGGCCAGCACCGACAGCTGCCCGATCGCCGGCATGGCCGACGAGGCGCGCCGCTACTACGCGCTGCAGTTCCACCCCGAAGTCACGCACACGGTGCAGGGCAAGGCGATCATCGAGCGCTTCGTGCTCGGCATCTGCGAAGCGAAGCCCGACTGGGTCATGCGCGATCACGTCGCCGAAGCCGTGCAGAAGATCCGCGAACAGGTGGGTGATGAAGAGGTCATCCTCGGCCTGTCGGGCGGCGTCGATTCGAGCGTGGCCGCTGCACTGATCCACCGCGCCATCGGCGACCAGCTCACTTGCGTGTTCGTCGACCACGGCCTGTTGCGCCTGAACGAAGGCGACATGGTCATGGAGATGTTCGAAGGCAAGCTGCATGCGAAGGTGATCCGCGTCGATGCGAGCGACCTGTTCCTCGGCAAGCTCGCGGGCGTGAGCGAGCCCGAAGCCAAGCGCAAGATCATCGGCGGCGAGTTCGTCACCGTGTTCAAGCAGGAAGCCGCCAAGCTCAAGGCCGGTGACGGCGGCCACAAGGGCGCGACCTTCCTTGCGCAGGGCACGATCTACCCCGACGTCATCGAGTCGGGCGGCGCCAAGAGCAAGAAGGCCGTCACCATCAAGAGCCACCACAACGTGGGCGGCCTGCCCGAGCAGCTCGGCCTCAAGCTGCTCGAACCGCTGCGCGACCTGTTCAAGGACGAAGTGCGCGAACTCGGCGTGGCGCTCGGCCTGCCGCCCGAGATGGTGTATCGCCATCCGTTCCCCGGCCCGGGCCTGGGCGTGCGCATCCTCGGCGAAGTGAAGAAGGAATACGCCGACCTGCTGCGCCGCGCCGACGCGATCTTCATCGAGGAACTGCGCAACTTCAAGGACGAGACCGGCAAGAGCTGGTACGACCTCACGAGCCAAGCCTTCACCGTGTTCCTGCCCGTGAAGAGCGTGGGCGTGATGGGCGATGGCCGCACCTACGACTATGTGGTCGCGCTGCGCGCGGTGCAGACCAGCGACTTCATGACGGCCGATTGGGCCGAGCTGCCGTACGCGCTGCTCAAGAAGGTGTCGGGCCGCATCATCAACGAAGTGCGCGGCATCAACCGCGTGACCTACGACGTGTCGAGCAAGCCGCCGGCGACGATCGAGTGGGAGTGAGGGGGAATATCAGGGCGTGGTGAGCGAGTCGGCTGGGGCTCGTGTCCCTCGGCGTGATGTGTAGTCCAGCAGGCGGCGCAACCGAGCGTCGACGTACCAGACTGACGCGGTAACGGCGCTGAGGAACAGCGTGGGAACCAGAACTGAGAGAAGGGTGTTCAGCGTCAAGCGTCGGCCTCCTTGTGCATAACGCCTGACCGTCCCAGCCAACAATGGATTTCAGAGATTGTCGGGCTGTTCATCCAAGCCGCCGCGTAGCAGTGAGATGTCGCGAATGGGGGGATTGCCGAACAGTCGCCTGTACTCGCGACTGAACTGGGTCACGCTTTCGTAGCCGACACGATACGCGGCAGAGGTCGCGTCCAGCCCCTCGGTCAACAGCAAACGTCGCGCTTCATGGAGCCGAATGTGCTTCTGATACTGCAGCGGACTCATGTGCGTGATGGCGCTGAAGTGATGGTGCAGAGTCGAAACCCCCATTGCAGCTATTTCCGCCAAATCCTCGATGCGGATCGCTTCAGCGTAATGCTCACGTAGCCAAGCGATTGCAGTCAGGATTTTGTCGCGCCGGGGTCTTGTCTGGCAATGCGACGAAGATGGCCGCCCGACGGCCCCATAAGCAGGCGATATGTAATTTCGCGCAGCACCCAGCGGCGCCATGATCGCAATGTCCTGAGGCTTGTCAGCAAGCGCGGAAAGTCGCACGAAAGCGTCAAGCAGTTCCGTGGTCATATGCCCGAAAGTCATGCCAGATTCGGCGTTGCTCGTCGCTGCGATGCCTTGCAGGTCGATCTCCCCTCCGATCGCCTGCACCATGGCGAAGTCCAGCTTCAACAGCATGGACAGGCAGGGTCGGTTGGGATTGGCCTCCAGCACATGCGAGATCGTGGGTAGATCCACCGCCGTCAGAACAAATTTGGCCGCGTCATACTCGTAGGCATCCGAGCCCAAGACGACACGCTTGCGGCCCTGAACGACTAAGTCGACGCTGGACTCGTAAAGCATCGAGGCGGGTTCGGTGGGTCCATCGCGACGATACAGAGTCAGGCTTGGCAACGCGGATACGTGGTCGACAGCTTTAGGCAAGTGCGCCAATAGATGTGAGCGAAGGCGCGCGCGCAGCGACGCGTCCTCCGAGTCTTCATCGGGCCGAGCCGGCTGAAGCCGAGCGTTGTTCATCAGAACCATGGAGTCATTGTGCCCAGGGGGCTGTTGCTCGGACAAGAAATCCACGCCCGGCAAAGACGATCAGGCAATGATTGGGAAGGATCAGGCTAACGACCACCTGCAGCCATGCATAGAGTTAGACCCCATCACGAACTGATGGGTACGAGATCGAATATGTCTAAAGCATGGCTTGTTACAGGTAGTGGCTCCGGCTTGGGCCGGTCAATCACAGCTAGAGCGCTGGAGGCAGGCCACCGTGTCGTAGCGACTGCGCGTGATGTGAGCCAATTGGATGACTTGGTTAAGTCTTATGGTTCTCGCGTAATACCAGTCCGTCTCGATGTTACCGATGAGCGAGAGAGCGTCGCAGCCGTAGACGTTGCCATCTCAGCTTTTGGACGCCTTGATGTTCTCGTAAACAATGCAGGGTTTGGTGAAACGCGGCCATTTGAAGAGGTTTCATCGAATGACTTTCGCCGTGTTGTGGAAACCAACTTCTTTGGTGTCGTGAACCTCACGCGGGCGGCCCTTCCTGGGATGCGCCAACAGAGGAGCGGTCACATCATCCAGATCTCGTCCGTCGGTGGTCGGTCTGCCTTAGCGGGTAACGCTGCTTACATTGCTTCCAAGTGGGCGGTGGGTGGCTTTGCCGAGACAATCGCTCTTGAAGCCGCGCCGTTTGGAGTCAAAGTGACCGCACTCGAACCAGGCGGCATGCGCACCAATTGGGGTAAGCGAGCGTTTGGAAGCGTGCCTCCCATGTTGCCGGACTATGAAGCTTCGGTTGGGGAAACTGTCCGGCAACTTGAAGCATATTGGGGCAATGAACCAAGCAATCCTGAAAAGGTCGCGCAGGTTGTAGTCGGTGTCGCTGGAGCTGATCGTCTGCCGCCTCACATCCTGCTCGGCTCAGACGCATTCCAAGGAGCACTTGGAGCTGACGCGGCGAGAAATGCTGCTGCTGCTGAGCGCTGGAAAACTGTAAGCGCATGGACGGATACTGCTTCCGAGGGGCCACTACCGGAATTCCCTTCCGAGTAACGGAGCGAGCCCTCCCACAGGAGGACTTCTCGGGTTGGCGGCGGCGCGCACAAGCAACCTCGACGACCACCTACCGCGCGACCATTTGCTTAGAGGTACCGACCGCTGCACCGTCCTTGCGACATCCGCCCGCATGACGAAGCCGATGATGGACTTGCTCCAACTCGCCGTCGGTCGAGTCAGGCGATGCCGCCAGCGCCTTGCCGATCTCCACCCAGGCCTGCATGGCTCCGGCGTGCGGTGTGGCGCGGGCTGCTGCGGCAGGCTGACGCTCCCATCCGCGCACGTTGCGCCGCGACACCCCAAAGCAAGCATCCATGCGGGTTTCAAGCTCTCGGAAACCATTGAGTGGGAGTGAGGCCGAGGCCGCTCAGGCCGCGACGACGATCGGGAAGTGCGCCTGCAACCCACCGTCCGGGCCGCGCTTGAAAGGCACGGTGACGGCGTCCCTCGCGGCCTGGGGAAGATTGCGCCACAGGAAATCGCGGACGTTACCCGGGTCGCCGAATACATAGAGCTGCGTGGTCAGCAGCTCGCGCTCGCCGAGCTTCACCTTGAAGTGGACGTGCGGCGTGCGGCCGCTGTAGGGCACGGGGCGGATGGTGTGGAAGCGGTAGCTGCCGTCCTCGCCCACCGCCACGCGGCCGAAGCCCTGGAAGGCCGCGTCGGCACGGTCGCCGTCGCCCGGGTGGTGGTAGTGGCCGTTTTCATCGCATTGCCAGATCTCGACCTGCGCGCCACGCAAGGGCATGCCGTCGAGATCGGTGACGGTGCCGTCGACCCAGGCCGGCTGGCCGCCCCGGTAGTTCAGCGTGCCGTTGCGCAAAAGATCGTTGTCGGAATCCTTCGGCAGGCGGACGGGATAGAACGGCCCCTCGGTCTGCGAAGGCGTGGCGAGCCGGGCCGCCGCAGGTTGCGCGCGGGCGCCGAGCCAGAGCGCGGGGGCGGCCACCAGTGCCGCGGCGACGGTGCGCCGGGGAAGGCCCATCCCGGGTTCAGCGCGAACGGATCCTGGTTCTGGTGTGCCGTGCATGGCCGTTCTGACCTGCGCCGCAGGTGCGAGTTCCGTGCATCGTTTCAGAGCGGCACCATCGGCTGGCGCGCCGAGCGCCGCAGATCCTGCATCAGCGCCCGGGCCTCGACACCGGGCTGCCAGTCGCTGCGATGCACGAAATAGCTCGTGGCCGGTGACAGGTCGCGCGGGCGATAGACCCGCAACCGGTAGGTCTGCGCCTGCGATTCCACCAGCCGGCGCGGCACCACCGCAATGCCCATGCCGGCCGCGGCACAACCCAGCACCGCGCCATAGGTGCTGAACGACATCACGCGGGCGCAGGCGATGCGCCGTGATTCGAGCCAGCGCAACGCCATGGTGCGATAGGGGCAGCCTTCGCGAAAGGCGAGCAGCGTCGGTGCATACAGCGGCGCCTGCGCCATCAGTTCCGCCGGGTCTTCCTGGGCAACCACCACGAGCGGCTCGTCGAAGCCCGCTTCGTAGACAAGGCCTGCGCGCTCGTTCACGCGCGCGGTCACGGCCAGGTCCAGCCGGTGCTGCAACAGCATCTGCGACAGGGCCGGCTCGGCCTCCACATCCAGCTGAAGCTCCAGCGCCGGAAAGGCCTGGCGCAGGCTGGCCAGCGCGCCGGGCAGGTGCATGGCCGCCGTGCTCTCCATGGTGCCCAGGCGCATGCGCTGGACCGCGGGGGTCTCGGCGCGCGCATTGGCGGCTGCTTCGTCGATCAGGTCGAGGATGCGCGTCGCATAAGGCAGGTAGCGCTGCCCGGCCTCGCTGAGCTGCAGGCGCTTGCCCTGGCGGTCGAACAACGGCACGCCAAGGCGCTGCTCCAGCTGCTTGAGCCGCGTCGTCACATTGGACTGGGCGCAGCCGAGCACGCTGGCCGCTTTCAGGGCGCCGCCTTCGTCCACCACCGCCTTGAAGGTTTCGAGCAATACGCGATCCATGGTGTTTCTACAGCGCGGCTGGCGAGTTCAATAAATCTGATTATCAGATATGGAAGATCAAATAGATTCGTTTTGAAGATAAAAGACCAGACCTAGCCTCGCGTCCAGCGTCAACACACCCAGTCGCTGCCCGCCGCGACGCGCATTGCCGCGCGCCTGTCGACACACTCAAGGAGTTTTCATGTCAAACGAAGGTTCAGGAGCCCAGGTGAGCATCACTGCCAGCGAGGCCGGGCAGATCCGTCAGGCGCTCGAGGGCATCGACTACGACCCGGCAGGAAGTTCGGCTTACATCGGCGAGCTTCGCCGGCGGGTCTACGCCGGATTTCCGGAGCGTCTCGTGCGCCTGCTCGAGGTCATCAAGTCGTCCAACAGCGCCGCCTATGCCTACCTGGTGGTCGACAACCTGCCGATCGACAGCGGCGTCGCGGGCAGCCCGCATTTCGGCGAGACCGGGCGGCAGTTCAAGGACGGCGTGCTCAGCGAGAACCTGCTGGCGGCCCTCGGTGCGGCCATCGGCGAGCCCTATTCGATCTCGCACGAAGGGCTCGAGCTGGTCAACAACCTCACGCCCCACAAGCACACCCGACACGAGTACACGGGCCTCGGATCCGAGGTGGAGCTGGACTTCCACATCGAGAACGCCGCCCAGGCCTTCATGCCCGAGGGCGACACCTCGCCGCTGGCGCTGCTGCTGCTTGGGCTGCGCGGCGCACCCGAAGGCGAGGGCAAAGGCCCGCTGACGCGCGTGGCCGATGCGCGGCTCGCATTGGCGCGCCTGAGCGACGAAGACCTGGAGGCGCTCTACGGCCGCCACTTCATCATCCGCGTGCCGTACCGCTGGCGCGGCGCCACGCCCACGCCGCGCGACAACACCGACCTGAGTCCCGTGCTGTCGGGCCCGCTGGAGCTGCCGCGCGTCACCGTGGCGTTCTATCCCGACATGGTGTTGCCGGTGAACCAGCGCGCCAAGGCGGCGCTGGAGAATTTCCACCGCGAGGTGAGGGCGGTCTCCGAGGCGATCGACATCAAGCCGGGCCGACTGGTCTTCATCAACAACCGCTTCGCGCTGCATTCGCGCGACAGCTTTGTGCCCACGTTCGATGCCAACGAGCGTGCCCATCGCTGGGTGCAGCGCATCATGGTCACGACCAATCTGTGGAACTTCCGGTCCTTCGGCAAACGGCACGAGCGCGTGTTCGATCCGTTCCTGCTGCCCGAGGCCAGCACGCCGGTGCGGGCACGCAGCGCAGACGCCGCGCAGCCCGCATGACATCCGGCGAACGCGAACCGGGGACTTCGGAATGAGCGCCGCCGGCAGCACTTCACTGGCCGAACTAGCAGCCGTTCCGCGACGCGGCGCCGGCATCGGCTGGACCCTCGCCGCAACGAGCTTCGGCTTCGTGGTGGTGCAGCTCGACGTGACCATCGTGAACATGGCCATGCCGCAGATCGGCGCGGACCTGGGCACCGGCGTCGCCGGCCTGCAGTGGATCGTGGACGCCTACACGCTGGCCTTCGCGGCGCTGCTGCTCACGGCCGGGTCGCTGGCCGACCGCTTCGGGAGCCGGCGTGTCTTCAGCCTCGGGCTGGTGCTGTTCGGACTGGCCTCGCTGGCCTGCGCGGTCGCGCCGTCGATCGGCTTCCTGATTGCGGCACGCGCCGCGCAAGGTATAGGCGCCGCATTGATCCTGCCCACGTCGCTGTCGCTGCTCTCGCATGCCTGTGCCGGCGACTCGGCGGCCCGCACGCACGCCATCGGCTGGTGGAGCGCCATCGGCGGGGTGGTGAGCGCCGCGGGGCCGGTGGCCGGCGGTGTGCTGACGAGCGGCCTCGGATGGCGCTCGATCTTCTTCGTGAACCTGCCGATCTGCGCCCTCGGGCTGTGGGCCACGCGCCGCTACGTCGCCGAAACCGTGCGCGTGGCCACGCAGCGCCTGGACATCACCGGGCAGGTGCTGGCCATCCTCGCGCTCTTCTTTCTCACGCATTCGGTGATCGAGGCCGGCGTGCAGGGCTGGACCGCAGGGGCTGTGCTCGCGGGCTTTGCCGTTGCGGCGGCGGTCATTGCCATCTTCGTGTTCAACGAATCGCGCGTGCCGGGGCCGATGATTCCGCTCGGGTTGTTTCGCAGCAAGGCCTTCTGCGCGGCGGTCGTGCTGGGCGTGATCATGAACGTCACCTTCTACGGAATGATCTTCGTGCTGAGCCTGTACTTCCAGAATGCCAAGGGCTACACGCCGACCGAGACCGGCTTGGCCTTGCTGCCCTTCATCGTGATCATGCTGGCGAACCGCGCGAGCGGGCGCCTGGCGAAGCGCTATTCGCCCAAGGTGCCGGTGATCGCGGGCTTCCTGCTCCTGGCCCTGAGTTCCGCACTGCTGCACGGCATCGACGAAACCACGCCGTATCTGCGCATCTTCCCCAGCCTTCTGCTGATGGCCATCGGCGCCGGCATCGGCACGCCGGCACTGATCTCCCTGACGCTCGGCCACCGCCTCGGTCATCCTCGGTGCGGCGCGCCAAGTCGGCAGCGCCATCGGCATCGCCCTGTTCGGCGCGTTGGTGGTGGGTTTGCCGGCGCAATTGGCCGCGGGAGCTTCGTTCTCGTTCGACCTGTCGACGGCGCTCAGGCTGGCGGGCGTGCTGCTCGCCGTGCTGAGCCTGTGAGCTTTTTTTCCATCGAGGGATTTCCTGAATGACACGACTCATCGTGATCGGCGCGCGCTCGACCGGCACCAGTCTGGCGCTGGTGCGTGCCGCACTGGACCGGCAACTGGACGTGACCGTGATCAGCGGCCCGAACGATCCGCTGCAAGGCGTGTTTCCGGCGCAGGTCGACATCGTCAACCTGGAGACGGACGTCGACGTCGTCGTGGCCTGGCTGCGGCACTACCATCCCGACCCCGAACGGCGGCTGCGGGTCACGACCGCCAACGACGTCTATGCACGCCTCGCCGCGCAGGTGGCAGAGACCCTGGGGCTGCCCGGTCCGGACGCAGCCAGCGTGGCACGCTCCGTCTCAAAGGCCCACCAGAAGTCGCTGCTGGCCAGCCATGGCCTGCCGACCTCGCGTTTCGTTGTCGGTGCGTTGTCCGATCTGCCGGCGCTGTGGGGCAAGCTGCCTCAGGTCCGGTTCCCGGTGGTGGTCAAACCCGCCGAAGGCTCGGCGAGCCATGGCGTGAAGCTCTGTGTCGATCTCGATCAGGCGAGGCAACACCTCGAAGCGCTGGCCGACGAGCTGCGCGCGAACCTGCACACCGGGCTGACCGACTGCGTGATCGTCGAGGAGTACCTCGAAGGCGTCGAATACTGCGTCGAGTATTTCGACGGCCGCTATGTCGGCGCCATGCGCAAGTTCAAGCGCCACGGCGAGGGCTTCCTCGAGCGCGGCTACACCTCCGAACTCGACCTCGACGATCGCGCGCTGCGGCGCCTGATCGACAGCGGCACCCAGGCGGTCGAGCGCGCCGGGCTGATCTGGGGCCCGGTGCACCTGGACTGCATCGTGCGCGACGGCCTTCCCTATGTGATCGAGCTCAACCCCCGCATCGCCGGCAACTTCATCTGCGACATCGTGCGCGACGGCTACGGCTTCAGCATGGTCGACAGCCTGCTCGACAAGCTGCAGGGCCGCCCCGTCGTCGTGCCCGAGCTGTTCGCGCCCAGCGCCTACGCGCGCGTCGAATTCCTGCTCGACAGCGACCCGCAGCCCTGGGATTTCTCGCAGCCTGGCGAGCTGAAGCACGGAGATCTCCACATCAGCTACGGCCCCCAGCGCGCGGCCAACCGAGAGCGCCGTGCGTACCTCTACGTGCGTCGCACATTCCAACCCACCGCAGAAAAACTCCATGAAGAAGCAGTTGCTTGACATCGTTGCCATCGTCGACGGTATCTCGACCAGCGCGCACCTCGCGCCCGCGTTTCGCGCCTACGGCGTGAAGTGCGTTCACGTTCTCAGCAGCGAATCGTTCCCGGAGCGCCTGCGTCCCCAGATCAACCCGGCGGACTATGTTCGCAGCGTCGTGCATCGCGGCGACGTGCAGGAAACCGCCGACGCCCTGCGCGACCTGGGCATCAGCGTGTTCCTGCCGGGCGTCGACAGCGGCGTCGAGCTGGCGTCCCTGCTGGCCGACGCGCTGCAAGTGCCGCTGCGCAATCCGGTGGAACTGACGGCCGCACGCCGCGACAAGTTCGAACAGATCTAGACGCTGCAGCGCGCCGGCGTGCGCACGCCGCAGCAGTTCCAATCGCGCTCGCCGGACGAGATTGTCGAATGGGCGCGGGCGCATGCGCGCCTGCCCGTGGTCATCAAGCCCACGCGCAGCGCGGGCGTCAAGGGCGTCAAGATCTGCCGCACGCTGGCACAGGTCGAGGAGGCGGCCCACAACGTGCAGGCGATCAAGTCCTGGTACGACGAGGCGCAGGACGAGATCCTGGTCCAGTCGTACAGCGAAGGGCAGGAGTACATCGTCGATGCGGTGTCCTTCGAGGGCCAGCACAAGGTGGTCAGCCTGTGGACGGTCGAGCGCGACCGCAGCCATTCCCCGCGGCTGGAGAAGATGCTCGTGGTCGACCACACCGAAGCGCGCTTTGGCGAGGTGATCGCCTATGCCACGCAGGTGCTCGATGCCGTGGGCCTGCACTACGGGCCTTCGCACCTGGAGCTGATCGTGACCGCCGATGGCCCGACCATCGTCGAGCTGAACTCGCGCCTGCACGGCAGCTTGGACCCGCGGCTCACCACGGCGGTGACCGGCGAGAATCAGGTCTCAGTCACGGTCGAGGCTTTCGTCAACCCTGCGCTTTTCAAAGAGACGCTCAACGAGCTGCCGCGCTTCAGCGGCTTCTGCGGACACATCCTGCTCGTGTCGCCGAAGGCCGGCGTGTTGAGCCGGGACTTCGCCTGGGACTCGATCGAACAACTGCCTTCTTGCGTCAGCGTGAAGCGATGGGTAAAAACGGGCGACCGCCTGAACGTGACCACGGATTTGCTCACCGCACTTGGTATGGTCGGCCTGTTCGATGCAAAGTTCGACCGGCTGATCGCCGACTGCGAATCGATCCGCCAGATCGAACACCAGTTTTTCTCGGACCCCGAAACGCTCGCCGCCTGAACCCGTCGCATCGCATGACCCTCCTGCTCGACACCGTCATTCCCCGCACGCTGACGCAGTTGGTAGAGCGCTTCACGGCGCATCCGGTGACGCGCGTCAAGGCGTGGCTCTTCGAAGATGCAGCGGCCAGCCGGGCGGCCGAGAAGACGCTGGCCGAGGCGGGTGTGGTGGCGGTCTTGCGCAGTGCGTACAAGCCGCTGGTGCACTTCTTTCTGGAAGAGTTCGATGGCGCCGGGGCGGGCGAGATTGCGGTTCAGACACCTGCCGGCAAGGGGCAGCGCTTTCGTCTCGAAGCCTATCCGCTGGCCGGCTTGATCGGCGCGGCAGCCACGCTCCGCTTTGTCGAGGGCGACGATCTTCAGGCGGACTACCTCGTCACGGCCGGGAACAAGCACTGGCGCGTCTTTGCACCGAACGACAACACATCGTCGCCGTGCGGATGGCTGCGCGTCTGGCAAGGCGCCGCGCTGACGGAAGACGCGGCGCTCGGCGCCATCCGTGGCCACGAATGGCCGGTCATGCTGCCGCTGTTCGACACCCTCGAGATCGAGATCGCGACGACCGGCCACTCCCGTTCGGCGAGGAAACGATCAGCACCATCGAGACCCTTCACGAAGACTGCTACTACGGCGCGCTGGAGTTCTTCAAGGCGCGCGCGGGCGTGGCCGACGCCGACCGCACGCTGCAGCCGGGGCAGATCGTCCCGCTGATCTCGCAGCGCGATGGCGATACGCACGTCGTGGTGCGGCTGACGAGCCATTGGCGGACCGATCCACTGGTGGCCAGCGCGGTGACGCTGGATACCGTCGATCAGTCGCTGACGCCCGCGGAAGTCGAGCTTGCCGTTGCAGAGCTCCCGGGAGAGCCTTTTTCCGTGACGTCTTTCCAGGGCAGAAAGGTCGCCGGCGTGCATGTGCGCGGCAAGCTGCCGGGCCTGGTGATCACCGCCGGGCAGCATGCGAACGAAAGCTCGGGCGTCGTCGGTGCATTGCGCGCGGCCCGCCACCTGAACAGTCACCGGGATGCGCACTACGCGCTCGTGGCGCTGGAAAACCCCGACGGCGCGGCGCTCCACCATCACCTGCAGGCAACGCATCCGACCCACATGGCGCATGCGGCCCGCTACACGGCACTCGGGGACGATCTGGAGGCGCGGCTCAAGCCACCCTTCGGAGAGAAGGCGGCGCGGCTCGAGGCGATCGCCCGCACCGATGCCCGGCTGCACCTGAGCCTGCATGGCTATCCCGCCCACGAATGGACGCGCCCCCGCGCTGGCTACGTGCCGCGCGGCAGCGAGCTGTGGACGGTGCCCAAGGGCTTCTTCCTGATCTTCCGTCGCCACCCGGGGCATGACGGCATGCGCTTCCTGAGCGCGCTCACCGAGGAACTGCTGTCGGGTTCCCCGGAGCTGGCCGAGTTCAATGCGGGGCAGCAGCGGATGTGGCAGGCCCACGTGGGCGATCTGCCGTTCGAACGGATCAACGGCATTCCCTGCCTCATCACCACGGACGAACGCTCCACGGTGCCGTTCACGCTCGTGACGGAGTTTCCCGACGAGACGATTCGCGGCGCGGCATTCCATCTGGCCCACACGACGCAAATGCGCACCGTGCTGGTCGCTGCACGCCTTTACTGGAAAGGCCTGCTGGCGTAGCGCTGCAGGCGCCTTTGGGGTGAGGGCTCGGCCTTCACCGGATATAGACGTCGGCGAAGTTCGCCTCCACGCCATCGCCCGTCAGCGAATGGTCATGTACGCGGCGGTTGTAGATCGTGAAGTAGGTGGGCGACAGCAGGTTCAGGTCCGGCACCTCGATGCCGACAATGCGCTGGAATTCCTTGAAGAGCGCCACCCGCTTCGCCGGATCGATCTCGACGGCGGCGTCTTCCAGCAGCTTGTCGACCACCGGGTTGTCGTAGAAGGTGCCGTTCGAGAATGGCACGCCCTGGCGGATATTCTTCGACCAGTAGAGGCGCTGCGAACCCACCGTGGGGTCGAACAGGTTGCTCGTCCCGTTGATGGCCAGGTCGTAGTTCTGCTCGCTGTAGACGCGCTTGACGTACTGCGAGAAGTCCGTGGCGCGAATCTCAACCTTGATGCCGACACGGCCCAGGGCCTGCTTGACGTAATCCGCCAGGCGCTTGTGCACATCGCTCGGGTTGAAATCCAGCGCCAGGGTGAAGCGCGTGCCATCGGCACCGCGTGGAAGACCCGCTTCATCGAGCAGGCGTTCGGAGACCTTCGGTGCGAAGGGGTAGGGCGAGGGCCGCGTGTCGTGAAACTCCTTCAGCCCCGGCGCGATGGGTGAATACGAAATTACCCCGTAGCCGTAGAACACGTTGTCCCGCACCACTTCGCGGCTGATCGCATGCGCAATCGCCTGCCGAACCTTCAGCTCCTTGAGCTGCGGCTGACGCAGATTGAACTCGAGGCGCGTCACGTTGTAGGAATAGCTGTTGCCCTTGATCTCGAAACCCAGCGTCGGGTTCGCCTTCAGCCGTTCGATGTCGCCGGGCGAGACGGGCGTGCGGTAGCCGATGTCCACGTCGCCCGTTTCG
>CAMATD010000021.1 GCA_945860785.1 Variovorax sp. YR752
GCTACTGGTTTGCGGCCGATCAACAAGTGCTCTGAGCGATCACGCCGGCGGTGTGCTCTGCGCAGCGAAATAAAGGAGGAGGCATGCGGCCCTAGGCCGCGCCGGGGGACATGCGCGGAGCAGAGCACACCGTCGGCGTGAGCGCGCCCCGAACAAGGCACCTACTTCCCCATCGCCTTGTCGACGTACACGGTGGTCACGAACGCGCCGTAGTCAGGCTTCACTTCCTGCACCCGACCCTGCTCCTTGAGGAAGGCCGCCGTACCCGCCATCGCCTTGGCCGCACCGCCACCCAGCCACGTGGGCGAGACCTGTTCAGCCATCGTCGGGAAGGTGTAGAGCGCCATCGCGGCCGACACATCCTTCGGGTCGGCCTTGGTTCACTTGGCCATCGCCTTGGTCTGCGGCGAATCGAGGGTCCAGCTCTTGCCGGTGGCCTTGTATTCCTCGTTCGCGCGGTTGAGCGCCTTCACGAAAGCGATCATGAAAGGCTCGTTGGCCGCCGCCCACTTGGCGTTGACGACGATGCCCTCGAAGGTCGGTACGCCGCGCTTGCCGATGCTGCCCGAGGTGGCGATGGTCTTGCCGGTGCCCTTGATCTTCGAGAGCACCGGGTCCCAGATGAAGGTGGCGTCGATGTCGCCGCGCTCCCACGCCGCCGCGATCTCGGGCGGGCGCATGTTCATCACGTTGACGCTCTTGGGGTCCACGCCGTCCATTTTCATGCCAGCCATGAGCTGGTAGTGCGCGGTCGAGACGAAAGGCGTGGCGACCTTCTTGCCCGCCAGGTCCTTCATGCTGTTGATGCCCGACGCGTTGCGGGCGATAAGCGCCTCGGCGTTGGCGATGTCCGCGGAGATCCAGAAGAGCTTGATGTCCTGGCCCTGGCTGGCCGCCGCCGTGAGCGGGCTGGAGCCGGTTTCGCCCATCTGCACGTCGCCTGAAGCCATCGCGCGGATGACGTCGCCGCCGCCCGCGAACATGCGCCAGTTGATCTTGTAGCCGGTGGCTTTTTCGACTTCGCCGGATTCCATGACGAGGCGCAGGGGAACCAGCATGTCCTGGTAGGCGAAAGTGAGTTCCTTGGTTTGCGCAAAGGCAGTGCCGCACAGCGTTGCCAGCGCAGCTGCGAGCACTGCAAGGTGAAGGGGGAGACGGCGGGACAGGGTCATCGGGTTTCTCCGGTAGGTGAATCTCGCAGCGACTTTGCACGCATCGCTCCAGCCAGGAAGTACCAGCGCCGATGCGCGCATGGAGCCAGCTGATGGGTGGATACCCTTGTTCTGGTGCACTGGGCACTTGGACGGGGCGTTTTCTCCCCAAAGACTCAGTGCGTCCGACCACCCGCCGGCCGTCTTTCACCACGCGCCAGCGCGAGCTCTTCCACCGCCATGCCGAGCGCCCGTATTCCCGCCGGAATCTGCGAAGCCGCGATGGAAGACAGCCGTAATCGAAAGAACGGACACGGATACGGCGGCCGTACAAAAAACACATCGCCGGCTTCGATCAACACCCCATGGCTCCGAGCCATCAAGGACAGCTCGGTGGCGTCCACCCACGTCGGCGCCTGCACCCAGATGGAAGCTCCGCCCGACGGCAGCCGAAATTCGAAATCCGGCAGATGATCCCGCAGCGCCTGCGCCGCAATCGCCAGTCTTTCCTGCATCGCGTGGTTCACCCGTCGTGCGTGCGACTCGTGGTGCCCCAGCGAAAGGAACAGCGCATACGCATGCTGCAGGAACGCGCTCGGATGCCGCACCATCGCATGCCGGATGACGCGCAGTTCCTTGATCAGGGCCCGCGGCGCCACGATGAACCCGAGCCGCAGCGCCGGCGAAAGGCTCTTCGACACGGAGCCCACGTAGATCACGCGCCCCGTCTTGTCCAGGCTCTTGAGCGCAGGCATCGGCGTGCCCTCGTACAGGTTCTCCGCCTCGTAGTCGTCCTCGATGATCACGAAGTCCTGCAGCTCGGCCTTGCGCAACAGCCACTGCCGCCGCTCCAGGCTCAGCGTCGCCGTGGTCGGGCTCTGGTGCGACGGCGTGACGAACAGGTAGTCCGCGGCGGGCAGTGCATCGACCACCAGCCCGTCTTCATCGACATCCACCTCCACCCACTTCGGCTGCCGCAGCGAAAAGCTGTTGCGCGCATGTGGATGCCCCGGCTCCTCGAGCCCGACGCGCGTCTGCTCGTCGAAAAGCGCCTCGGCCAGCAGGTAATACGCGTGCTGCGCTCCCATGGTGACAAGGATCTCTTCCTTGAGCGCGAACACGCCGCGCTTGGGCAGCAACCGCGTGCGAATCTGCTCGATCAGGTCCGGCACATCGTCGGTCTCGAAGTCGGGCGTCCAGTGCGGCAGCTGCGAGCGCGCCAGGCTGCGCGCGCAGCACTCGCGAAAATCCTCGGTCGGAAAAAGCTGCGGATCGTAGTTGCCGTACACGAAGGGGAATGGATAGTCGCGCCACCTGTCCGGCTTCGACAGCGTGGGCTTGTCGACCAGCGAGCGCAGCACGCGCCCCGACCAGTCCGGCGGCTGGCTGGCCTGCCCGCTGCGCCCCACCAGCGGCTCGGCATGTGCGGCCGACAACGGACGGGCGTTGTGCGCCACGAACACGCCGCTGCGCGGACGCGCCTCCAGGAACCCTTCGTCGATCAGTTGCAGATAGGCCGAGGTGACGGTGTTGCGGCTCAGCCCCAGCAAGGCCGCAAGCTCGCGCGATGAAGGCAACGGCGCGCCGGGTGTCAGGTGCTCCTCGAGGATCGCCTGCACCACGGCCGTCCGGAGGCGCGCCTGCAGCTGCAGCGCCGGTTGATCGGGCAGCGCGAAAAGCTGCGCCCACTGGGTGGATCGCGGGTTCGGGGGCATGGTGCGCCGCAGTTTAGGGCAGGCATCGCGGTTCGTGGCGTTCTGGCTCGGTCGAATCCCCCCATCTGGCCCTATCGCGCCGGCAGCCGGCTGCCTACCCTTGTGACATTCATTTCCGTCCGGAGCTCCCCGCGTGACCGACCAGCAGCCTTCCTCTTCACCAGTGACCACCGCCACCCTCGCCGCCTTAAGCGACGCCTGGAACCGCCATGACATCGACGCCCTGATGCGCTTCATGACGCCCGACTGCATCTTCCAGACCGCCGCCGGGCCGGACGCCTGCGGCACCCGCCATATCGGCACCGAGGCCGTGCGCAAGGCCTTCGCCGGTGCCTGGCAGGCCGTGCCCGATGCGCAGTGGGTCAATGGCCAGCACTTCGTGCAGGGCGACTTCGGCACCTCGCAATGGACCTTCACCGGAACGGCCGCCGACGGCAGCCGCATCGAGACCGACGGCATCGACGTCTTCACCTTCAGGGACGGAAAGATCCACCTGAAGAACGTGTTCCGCAAGGCCCGGCCGAACCAGCCTGCGGCGGGGTAGCAAACGAGCAAGCAAAAAGGCTGGCAACGGCCTTCCTCACCTGGAGCCCTCATGACCATCACAGCAGGGACCGCCCGATTCACATCAGCCGCCAGCGCCGCAACGATCAACGGCGCCGCCCCCATGCAACTGCCACAAGCGCCATTCCGCCCCTACGACCCGCAATACGACCCGCTGCTCGCGGCCGACCCGGGCGCCGGCCGCGCCTACGCGCCCACCTGGTGGGTGGCGAGCGCCGGCACGCCGCCCGAGGACGACGGGCCGCTGTTGCGCGACATCGATGTGGACGTGGCCATCATCGGCTCGGGCTCCACCGGCATGTCGACCGCGCTCTATCTCGCGCAGGAGCACGGCATCCAGGCCACGGTGCTCGAAGCCAACCAGGCGGCCTGGGGCTGCTCCAGCCGCAGCGGCGGCCAGGGCCAGAACGCCAGCGGCCGCCTGAAGCGCTCGCAATGGATCGAGCGCTGGGGCATCGACACCGCGAAGAAGCTCGACGCCGAGATCCGCCGCGGCTTCGAGAACTTCCGCTACCTGACGACGCAAATCGACTGCGATGCGTATGACGGCGGCCACCTCTACCTCGCCCACCGCCCCGAGAAGCTCGTCGGCCTCGAGACCGAGGCCCGCCTGATGCGCGAGACCTTCGGCTATGCCACCCGCATGATGGGCACCGAGGAAGTGCGGCGCGACTACTGCGACGAGCGCGAAGCCAAGGGCGCGATGTTCGAGGCCGAGGGCGTGGGCATCCACCCGCTCAAGTTCACGTTCGGCCTGATGCGAAAGGCCCGCGAGCTGGGCGTGAAGATCCATACCTCCAGCCCAGTGCAGGAATGGCACACCATCGACGGCGTGCACCACCTGCGGACACCGGCCGGCACGGTGCGCGCGCGCCGTGTGGCGGTGTGCACCGGCGGCTACACGGGCCAAGCGCTCAACCCGCTGCTGAAGAACAGGATCATGCCGATCCTCTCCAACTCGGTGGTGACGCGCCCGCTCAGCGACGCCGAGCTGGCCGCCACCAACTTCAAGTCGCACACCTTCCTGACCGACACGCGCACGCTGCGCTTCTACTACCGGCTGCTCAAGGGCAACCGGCTGCAGATCGGAAGCCGCAGCGCGGTGAGCGGTGCCGACGCCGAAGACCCGGTGCATCTGAAGCTGCTCACCGACGCGATCGCGCGCAAGTTCCCGCCGCTGGCCGACATCCGCATCGACTACTCGTGGTGGGGCTGGGTCGACATGAGCCACGACATGATGCCGCGCATCACGCAGCCCGATGCCGGCAAGAAGATCTGGTACGCCGTGGGGTACGGTGGCAACGGCGTGTCGTTCTCCACCTGGGCCGGCAAGCGGCTGGCCGAACGCGTGGCGGGCAAGGACGCGGGCCAGGAGGTGTTCGAGCTGCCCATCTACCAATCGCCGCTGCCCTTCCCCAACGTGATGGGGCTGGTCGAGTCGCGCGCGTTCGCGCCCTTCCGGCGCATGGGGCAGCGCATGCTCTACAAGTGGTACTGGCTGCGCGACGAGAAATAGAAGGCGAACAGCGCGCGCCGGGTCGAGTCGTGTTTCAATCGCACGTTTTTTTTAACGCGCAGGCAGCCGACGCATGACGACCTCCTCTCTCCTGATCCGCCCACCGACGCTCGAAGACTATGCCGGCTGGAAGCCGCTCTGGGATGGCTACAACGCCTTCTACGAGCGCGAGGGCCCGACCGCGCTCCCCGATGAGATCACGCAGGTCACCTGGCAGCGCTTCTTCGACGCCTACGAGCCCGTGCATGCGCTGGTGGCGGAGCGCGACGGCAAGCTCGTGGGGCTTACGCACTACCTGTTCCATCGCAGCACGACGCGCATCGAGCCGAACTGCTATTTGCAGGACCTGTTCACGCTCTCATCGGAGCGGGGTCAGGGCGTGGGTCGCCAGCTGATCCAGGGTGTGTATGCGCATGTGCAGCGCGTCGGCGCACACCGCGTGTACTGGCAGACGCATGTGACCAACACGGCAGGCCGGACGCTCTACGACAAGGTCGCCGAGCACTCCGGCTTCATCGTCTACGCGACGACGCTCTGAACCGACGACCGGCGTCAGTACTTGATGGTGACGCCGGCCTTCACACCGTTGTTGGCCTTGCCGTCCGACTGCACGCCGCCCGAGAACGACATATTGCCGCCCGTGCTCGCACCCAGCGAATAGCTCGGCCGCGGCGTGGAGGTGTCGGTGCCGATGTAGGTACCGCTGCCGTCGGGCCGCTGCACGCCGACCGTCGCGCCCTTGGTGTAGGCCGAGGTTTCGGTGGAGGTGACGTTGGGCGCCACGTAGACGGTGCCCTTGTCGTTGTTGTCGACGGGCACCTTCACGGGTTCGGCGCCGGCGCTTGCGCACCATGCGGCCGCGCTGAGACACGACGCAATGATCAGTTTGCTCATGCGGCGATCCTCAGGGCGGATTGGCGTTGCGCCTGTAGGACGAGAGGAATCGCGCTCGCCGGACGTGTCATTCGCATTCGAAGGCGCATTCATTTGCCCAGCCATCGCCCCTGCGGCCAGGCACCGGATTCGACGGCCCGCCGCGCCTGCTCGGTCAATAACTCCACTGCGCAGCGCACGTGGCGCCCCGAGGGCCGATTGGCCGGCAGTGCCAACACGATGGTGCGCGCGACAGGTGGATCTGCAAGCGGGGCGCCCGACAGCTTTCCGGTCTGCAGGTCTTCCGCCACGGCAATGGGAGGCAGGATGGTCAGCCCGTGTCCACCCAGCACCAGGCTGCGTTGGACACTCAACGCGTTGGTCTCCGCGGAGATGTCTAGCGTGACGTTGCTTACCGCACAGGCGTGCTCCACCAGTGCACGGATGCCGTGCGGCGCGCTCGGCAGCACGAGCTTGCCACCGGCAAGGCTCGCCAGCGAAACCGGCGTGTCGCTTCGCAGCCCCGCTTTCCTGGAGCCGATGACCCACAGCGGCTCTTCGATCAACGGCGTGGTTTGCACCTCGGACGAGCGCTCGGCACCGTACAGCAAGGCTGCATCGACTTCCCCGGAGACCAGCCAGCGCATCAGCGTGCCGGCATAGCCCATCGCAATACGGATGCGTATGCCCGGATAGGTGCTGGCCAGCGCCGTGACCAAGGGACTGGAGAGGGTGTCGATCGTTGCTGGGCAGCAGGCCAAGCGTTACCAGCCCCGCGACTCCTGCACCGGTGCCAGCAATCTCGATGCGCGCCCTGTCGAGTTCCAGCATGGCGCGCCGCGCATATCCCGCAAGCGCGTGGCCGGCATCGGTCAGGACCATGCCACGCCGCTCGCGCTCGAACAGCGGTGCACCGACGTCTTCTTCAAGCAGGCGCAACTGGCGCGACACGGCAGGTTGCACCAGGTTCAGCACTTCGGCCGCGCGCGTCACGTTTCCGGTGTCGGCGACGGTCAGGAAAGCGCGCAGATGTTTCAGGTCCATGGAGCGATGCCGGATCGTGATCGAGGAATGCCTAGGTTCTATTTTACTGAGGCAGCCATCAAATTCTATGATTCCTCGGCCGATCCACTCCACGTCGTCTACAGCACATGAATCACACCCCCGCACCGGCGCCTGCCTGGCAGGAGACCGTCTTCAAGGTCCTCAAAGCTGGCGGCGTCGACCAGATCGCTTACGTGCCCGACGCCGGCCATTCGCACGTCATCCGCAGCGCCATCGCCGACCCGGACATCGAAGACGTCGTCCTGACGACCGAGGAGGAAGGCGTTGCCGTCGCCGCCGGCGCCTGGCTCGGCGGCAAGCGCGCGGTGCTGTTGATGCAAAGCAGCGGCGTCGGCAACTGCGTGAACATGTTCTCCCTGTTGCAGGCGGCGGACTTCCCGTTTTTCACGCTGGTCACGATGCGCGGCGAATACGCTGAATTCAATCCGTGGCAAGGCCCGATGGGCAAGGCCACGCAAGGGGCGCTCGAACTGATGGGCATCCACGTGCTGCGCGTGTCGCATCCCGATGAAGTCGAGGAAATCGTGAGCGCAGGCTACGACGCCGCATTCGAGGCCGGCGAGAAGGTTGCCGTGCTGTTGGGGCAGAGCCTGATCGGACGCAAGAAGTGGGAGCGCAAGTGATGAACCAGACCGCAATGAAGCCTCGCGCCGATCGCCGCGCCTTCGTGTCCAGGCTGTTGTCGTCGGTGCCGGAGGCGTTGGTCGTCACGGGATTGGGCTCCGCCTTCTACGACGTGTTCGCGGCCGGCGACCGTGACCTGAACTCTACTACCTCTGGGGTGCAATGGGTGGTGCCGCGGCGCTCGGCCTGGGTCTTGCATTGGCCCAGCCCTCGCGTTCGGTGGTGGTGATCACCGGTGACGGCGAGCAACTCATGGGCATTGGCAGTCTGGCCACCATCGCGGCCAAGCAACCGCGGAACCTGAGCATCGTCGTGCTGGACAACGGGCATTTCGGGGAGACCGGCATGCAGCGCAGCCACTCGAGTCTGGGGACAGACCTGGTTGCCGTTGCCAAGGGCTGCGGGATTGCCGATGCCTTCGCGACGGGCAGCCTGGAAGGCACTGGGCAGGTCGCGCGCCGCATCCTGGCGCGCGACGGCGTGTCATTTGCGCAGGTGTTCATCGAGGCCAACGAGCCGCCCCGGGCGCTGCCGCCGCGTGACGGTCCGTTCGTCAAGAACCGGTTTCGTGCTGCGCTCGGCCTGAAGCCGTTCTGATGCAACGCTACCAACTCCGCATCGGCGGGAAGTCGATCCCGCCGCAAGGCGAAACCTGGTTCGAGAGCCAGAACCCGTACACCGGCGAGAGCTGGGCCGAGATTCCGCGCGGCGATGCGCGCGACGTGGATGCTGCCGTGCAGGCCGCGCACGCGGCATTGACGCGCGGTCCCTGGGCCGAACTCACGGCCACGCAACGCGGTGCGCTGCTGCGCCGTCTCGGCGACCTGATCGCTCGCGATGCCGCCAGGCTGGCCGCCACCGAGGTGCGCGACAACGGCAAGCTGCTCGCAGAGATGCAGGCACAGCTCAACTACATCCCGCAGTGGTTCCACTATTACGGCGGGCTGGCCGACAAGGTGCAGGGCAGCACGCTGCCGCTCGACAAGAAAGGCTACTTTGCCTTTACCCGCCATGAGCCCGTGGGGGTCGTGGCTGCCATCACACCCTGGAATTCGCCGCTGATGCTGCTGAGCTGGAAGGTCGCACCCGCGCTGGCTGCTGGCTGCACCGTGGTCGTCAAGCCCTCGGAATTCACCTCCGCCTCCACGCTCGAGTTTGCCGAGCTGTGCGACGAAGCGGGGTTTCCGCCTGGCGTGTTCAACGTCGTGACCGGCTTCGGCCCGGAGGTCGGCACGCCGTTGGTCGAGCATCCACTGGTCAGCAAGATCAGCTTCACCGGCTCGGACACGACAGGCCGCCTCATCAACGAGAAGGCCGGTCGGCACCTCAAGCACGCGGCGATGGAACTGGGCGGCCAATCTCCCAACATCGTCTTCGACGACGCCGACATCGAGCAGGCTGTGTTCGGCGCGATCTCGGGCATCTTCGCGGCCACGGGGCAGACCTGCATCGCAGGTTCCCGATTGCTGGTGCAGGACAGCATCCACGACGCATTTGTCGCGCGCCTGCTGGCGGTGGCGCGCACCGCGCGCATGGGCGACCCGATGGACCCGGACACCCAGGTCGGCCCGGTGACCACGCCGCCTCAATACCAGAAGGTGCTGGAATACATCGACATCGCGCGCAGCGAGGGGGCCACGGCGGTCCTCGGTGGCAGGAAGGGCACGGCGCCCGAATGCGGAAAGGGCTGGTTCGTGCAGCCCACCATCTTCACCGGCGTGCGCAACGACATGCGCATCGCGCAAGAAGAGGTATTCGACCCGGTGCTGTCGGTGATCCGGTTCAAGGACGAAGAGGATGCACTGCGCATCGCCAACGGAGTGCGCTTCGGATTGGCCGCTGCCGTCTGGACCCGCGACATCGGCCGTGCCATCCGCATGTCCGAGAAACTGCAGGCCGGCACTGTCTGGGTCAACACCTACAGGGCCGTGAGCTTCATGGCGCCGTTCGGCGGCTACAAGGACTCGGGGCTGGGGCGCGAGAACGGCATCGATGCCATCCGCGAATACCTGCAGACCAAATGCGTCTGGATCAACAGCGGCGCCGTGACCGCCAATCCTTTTGTGATGCGCTGACCCAGCCGGTTTACATTGCGAGCCTGAGCCGATCCCGTCGCGAGTGATCGCACAGCAGGCTAATAAAGCAAGGAAACCGGATGCGACTGGACGAGCAGGTACAGGAGTGGCTCACGCGAACGCCCGGTCTGGTCGAGACACTCTTCGACAGGCTGCCGGACGTGCTGTTCTACGTCAAGGACGATCAGGGCCGCTACCTTTGGGCGAACCAGACCTTGATTGACCGCGCCGGCCTGCAGGACGGCCAGAGCGTCGTGGGAAAGACCGCGGACCAGTTGTTCCCGGTGACCGGATTGAGCACGGTGGCACAAGACTTGGAAGTCATTGGCACCGGTCGTCCCATGCGCGAGCTGCTGCGCCTGTACCAGACTTACCGAGGCGACCGGTACTGGTGCCTCAGCTCCAAGTTCCCCCTGCTGGACGCTGCCAACCGCATCGTCGGATTGGCCGGGTTGTCACGCGACTTGCCGCGCCCCAACGAGCGCCATCACAGTTACCGCCGGCTGAAGAGGTTTCTGGACTTCATCGACGAGGGCCTGGATCGATCGGTTCTGATCGCCGAGGCCGCGGAGCACACGTCGGTGTCGATGGACACGCTCGGGCGCCTGGTGCTCGAGGTTTTCCACGTGACCCCCAAGCAGTTGCTGATGAAAAAGCGCATCGACAAGGCGTGCCAGCTGCTGGAGGAAACGTCGGCATCCATCACGGAAGTGTCCGCAGCGTGCGGATACGCGGATCACAGCGCATTTTCGCGCCAGTTCAAGGTGGCGACGAACATGACGCCGGCGCAGTACCGCGCTTCGCGTTTCGACTGTGCAGAAAACCGCAACCAGGTGCGTCGTGCGTTCTAGCTGCGCCTGACCCTCGCGCGCACAATTTCCGGCATGAACTGTCTGATCGTTTATGCCCACCCCGAGCCTGCATCTTTCAACGGAGCGCTGAAAGACGTCGCCATCCGCGAGCTGGAGCGAATGGGCCATACGATCGTCGTCAGCGACCTCTACCGCATGGGCTGGAATCCGGTGCTGGGACCCGCCGACTTCGATGGCGAACGTGCGAACGCCGACTACCTGGATCTCTCCAGGGAACAGGAGCATGCATTTGCCATCGGCGAGCAGCGTGCGGACGTGATGGCCGAGCAGGCCAAGGTCATGGCCGCCGACTTCGTGCTGCTGCAATTCCCGGTCTGGTGGTTTTCAATGCCCGCCATCCTCAAGGGGTGGGTCGACCGTGTTCTCAGCCGGGGCTTCGCCTACTCGGCAGGCCGCAAATACGAAACCGGCCATTTCAAGGGCAAGCGCGCGATGCTCAGCATCACGACGGGGACGGCGTCCACGCTCTACGAGCCCAACGGCATCGACGGTGATCTTCACCATGTGCTCTGGCCCATTCACAACGGGATCCTGGGCTATACCGGATTCACCGTGCTGCCGCCCTTTGCCGCGTGGATGCCTGCGCGCGTGCCGCAGCAGGAGCGGGAGTCCTACCTCGATGCGTATGCCGAGCGCTTGCGCAGCCTCGACCGGATCGAGCCGCTTTTCTTTCACCCCTGGAGCGACTACGACGAGTCGCAGCGGCTCAAGCCGGGTGTCGTCGCACGGTCGGGTGTGCAGTGGAACCCGCTGGCCGGGCAGGTCTTCGAGGAATCGGCGTCGGAGTTCGCGCAACGGCGAACTGCTCGTTGATCGATCATGCCGTCAGCAAATTCAGCCCGCGTTGTCATTGTCGGCGGCGCCATCATGGGCAGCTTCTGTGCCTGGTCGCTGCGCAACGCTGGCTTCACGGGACCGATCACCGTCGTGGAGAAAGATGCGTCGTACCAGTTTTCTTCGACGGCCCTTTCTGCCGCCTCGATACGAACCCAGTTCGGAACGGCCACGAACATTCAGATGAGCCTTTTCGGGGCTCACATGTTCCGCAACATCAAGGCCGTGTTTGGCGATGAAGCAGACATCGGGTATCGGGAAAAAGGCTACCTGATTCTCGGAGGCCACGACCAGGTTGCCGAGCGCATAGAAGCCGTCAGGATGCAACGCAGCCACGGCGCGGACATCCGGGTGCTCGATCCCGATGAACTCGGCGCGCGCTTTCCGGGTATCAACTTTGACGACGTCGGCATTGGAACGCTGGGCGTTCAGCATGAAGGCTGGTTCGATGCCTGGAGCCTCCTCTCCGAGGTGCGCCGATCGGCGCGCCGGCTTGGCGTCAACTACGTGGAAGCAGCAGCCAACGCGTTCAAGACCCATGGCGCGAGCGTCGTTGGGGTCGAGTTGTCGAACGGAGACTCGCTTGCGTGCGACTTCTGCGTTCTGGCCGCAGGGGCGCTGGCCGGGCGCCTGGCCGCGTCGTTGGGAATCGAACTGCCGGTCGTGCCAAAGAAGCGCACGGTGTTCTCCTTCAAGACACCGTTCAGGTCAAAGGATTTTCCGATGCTGTTCGATACGAGCGGCATCTGGGTCCGGCCTGAAGGAGAAGGCTACATCGGCGGCATCCAGCCACCGGCCGAAATCGACGTGGACGCCGATGGAGACTTCGAACCTCATCACGCGTTGATGGACGAACTGTTCTGGCCTTTGCTCGCCGAGCGCATCCCGGCCATGGAAGAGCTGCGTCTGAACCGGGCGTGGGCTGGGCACTATGAAGTCAACACGCTGGACCACAACGGGGTCGTCGGTGCCCACCGATGAGCTGACCAACCTCATCTTCGCGACGGGGTTTTCCGGGCATGGCGTCATGCATGCGCCAGCGGTCGGTCGAGGCGTCGCGGAACTGATCACGGCCGGAGCGTTCCGGTCAATCGACATGACCCCGTTGGGTTGGGCGCGTATCCGCACTTCAACGCCATTGTTTGAATCCATTGTTTATTGAGAGGAAGTCGAAATGAAGCTTGCAGGCAAAGTTGCGGTGGTGACAGGGGCTGCGCGAGGCATCGGGCGCGCGACGGCCGAACGTCTTCTGACCGAGGGCGCCAAAGTGGTTGTCTCCGACATCGACGAAGAGACGCTGACCAGGACGGCCGATGAAATAGGCACAGCAGCCAATGTCCTGGCAGTGCGCGCGGACGTTTCGAAAAAGAGCGAGGTGGTCAGCCTTGTCGAGGCGGCGGTTCGGCACTTCGGTGCCATCGACATCATGGTGAACAACGCAGGCATCGCACCGGTGGTGGAGTTCCTGGACGTCACCGAAGAAATTCTCGATCGCGTGCTGGATGTCAATCTCAAAGGGGCCTTCTATGGCACGCAGGCTGCAGGCCGCGAGATGATCAGCCGCGGCAAAGGTGGGGTGATCATCAACATGTCTTCGATCAATTCCGGACTCGCCAACCCCAACGTCGCGCCATACGCGATTTCCAAGGGCGGCATGAATCAGGTGACATCGACCGCGGCGGTGGCGTTTGCGCCGCATGGCATTCGGGTCGTGGGTGTCGGGCCCGGGACCATCATGACCGACATGGTTGCCGGAGCGTTTGTCCAGAGCGCGGGCAACCATGCAATCCTCTCGCGGACCCCGCTGGGCCGCTACGGCCAACCATCCGAAATTGCGTCGGTCGTCGCGTTCCTTGCGAGTGAAGATGCGTCGTACATCACCGGAGAAACCATGTATGTGGACGGGGGACGGCGCGTTCTGAACTATGTGGTTCCAGTCAAGGGCTGATCGATGTCACACCCGTTCAGCAAGCTGCACCACATCTGCATCGTGGTGCACGACATCGACAAGACGCAGGCCTGTTACGAATCCATCGGTGTAGGCCCTTGGATCGAATACCCGCCCCTGGCCGAATATGAAGAGCTGAGCGTTCCCAGCGAGGCTGGTTTTCTCGCGCTCAAGTACAGGATCTGCAACCTGCCCAATGTGCAAATCCAGCTTTGCGAGCCCAACGATGAACCATCGCCTCAGCGTGTTCATCTGGACAGCAAAGGAGAAGGGGTTTTTCACATCGGGTTCGAGGTTCCGGATGCCGATGCGGCAGAGGCGCAAGTCGGAACGCTGGGATTGCCCGTGCTGATGCGTGGGCGTCGCGCGAATTGGACAGACTTTACCTACTACGCCTCAGCCGAGGGTGCGGGCGTCACGCTGCTCACTCGTGCAACGAATCTCCCTGGCAAGTAAGACAACCAAGGACTCAAGGATGCGGATCGATCTGAATTCCGACCTGGGTGAAGGCTACGGCCCGTGGGTCATGGGAAACGACGCGCTGATTCTCGATTGCGTCACCAGCGCGAACATCGCCTGTGGCGGCCATGCCGGTGATGCCGAGACGATGTACAGGACCTGGCGATTGGCAGCCGACCGTGGCGTGAAGGTCGGTGCCCATCCCGGATATGCCGACCGTGAAGGGTTCGGGCGACGCGTGATTCCGATGCAACCCGCCGAGATCGGTCGAATGGTTGCGGCGCAGGTCGGCTCCCTTGTGGCGATGGCTCGCCTGGCGGGCACCCGGGTGAGCTATGTCAAGCCACATGGCGCACTTGGCAATCTGGCCGCAGCTGACATGGCCGTTGCCAAGGCCATCGTCTCGGTGATCAAGACGATCGACCCTGCGCTTGCGATCCTTGCCATATCGGGTACGAGCCTGGAGCACGCCGCCCGTGAGCAGGAGCTTCAGGTTTTCTCCGAGATATTCGCTGACCGCGCATACCTGCCTGACGGCCATCTGGTGCCGCGCAGCCAGGAGGGAGTGGTGCTGCACGATGCAAAGGAAGCCGCGGATCGTTTGCTTGGTTTCCTGAAAACCGGAAAGATGCCCGTCCTGGGCGCCGAGCCGATCCCATTGAAGGCCGAATCGATCTGTGTCCATGGCGACAGTGCGGAGTCCGTCGAGATGGCCCGGCACGTCCGGATGCGATTGGAGGCCGAAGGGGTCACTCTGGTCTCGTTTCTCGGCTAGCTGCTGGTACGGGGAAGATTGATGCTGGAGCCAAGATGGCCAACGTATGTTCCTGTCGCGGACCACTCGCTGCTGGTTTCCTTTGGAGATGCGATCACCGACCAGGCAAGTGCGGCAGTGCTCGCGCTCGACCGGGCATTGGCTCATTCACCGCCCGAGGGAATGATTGAATGCATCCCGGCGTTTGTCAGCCTGCTGATCGACTTCGATCCTTTGGTCACGGATCACATCCGGATTCGAGAGGCTGCCGAAAACCTGCAGCAAGATCCTCCGGCTGGCCAGGTTGGAGGGGAACTGCGCGAGGTCGAGATTTGCTACGAGGAAGATTTCTCGCCCGATCTTGCAGCGGTAGCCCAGGCGTCGGGCCTTTGCATCGATGAAGTGATCCACTGTCACTTGCAGGGTGACTATCAAGTTCGCATGTATGGATTCGCGCCCGGGTACGCGTACATGTCCGGTGTACCGAGCGAGATCCAGGTGCCGCGCAAGCCGTCGGCGCTTCGGGACATTGCGGCTGGAAGTGTGCTCATTGCGGGGCCGCAATGTCTTGTCACGACACTCAAGATGCCCACGGGGTGGTCCATCATCGGGCGGTCGCCCACTCGAATCTTGACCCGTGATGAGAGCGCTCCCTTTCTTTTCGGCGTAGGGGACAAGGTCCGGTTCAAGCGCATCAGTCTTGCGCAGTACGAAGCACGACGAGAGAGTGGCAACCATGACTGAGGCCAGGCTGCTGGTCAGGGCCTGCGGCCCGCTGGTCTCGTACCAGGACAGCGGGCGACCGGGCATGCTGAGGTTTGGTGTCCCCGCCTCGGGACCGATGGATCGACTTGCGCATGCCGCGGCCAATGTCGCGCTGGGATGCCCGGAGGGATCTACCGCCATAGAGATCTCCATGGGCGGACTGGAAGTGATGTGCGAATCGGGCGAGGTGACGTGCTGCGTCTCTGGGGGCGACTTTCAGGTCCGCCATTCAGGTTCTTTGACCAAGTCTTGGTGCGTGCGAACCATCCGTGCAGGAGATGTGCTGTCGGTTCGTCCCGGCCGTTGGGGAAGTTGGGCCTACCTGGCGTTCTGTGGAGAACTCGTGTGCAACCAGTGGGCAGGGCACACCGCAACGCATTCGACGTCCGGTCTTGGTGGCGGGAGCCTTGCCCCTGGTGCCGCGATCTTGTTGCGCAACACCAGAGTTGCGCAAGAGCGGGAGGGAGATCTCCCGGTTCCCGCTTTTGCCTTTTCGCGCGAGCTCGCGCGGGTTGTGCTGGGGCCGCAGACCGGCAGAGTCGAGTCCGAGTCCATGGCCGCGTTCCTTCGGGAGAGCTTTTCGGTCACGTCGGCTTGCGACCGAATGGGCATGCGTCTCTCCGGCCCGAAGTTGACACTGAAAGATGCCTTGTCCATCCCCTCCGAGTCGATCGTGCGAGGCTCGATACAGGTCGGGGGCGATGGCGTGGCTTCGGTATTGTTGGCTGACCATCAGACCACTGGCGGATATCCAAAGATCGCCACGGTCTTGTCTTCGGATCTTGATGGTTTGTCTCAGCGTCGACCGCATGATCGCCTGAATTTTCAAGCCTTAGACGCATTGGAGGCGATCCGATTGGTGCGATCGGAGGCGCTGCTGAGAAGCCAGTACCTGAAAGAGATTGCAAGGCCGTTGGGCAGTCTGCAAAGCCGGTTGATGAGAGAGAACTTGATCAGCGGATTTGTCCTGGCGTAACGCGGAGGACAAGGAAGCTGTAACCCTCCACCAGATTGCTCGGTTGTTTGATCGAGCGCATTCGTCGGTGCATCGGGTTCTGGCTGAGACAGGCGGGATACGTCTGTCCGAGCGCCACCGTTCCAGGACGACGTTGACGAGGGTGGCATGCAGGGCCACCATAGCGCATCGTCGCCAACGTCCAACCAGGCGGCGGACTCGTTGGGGAGGCCTGGCCCGCTCTGGAATGGGTGCTCAAGGGCGCCGTTCGGGGCTTTCAAGGAGGTCCTCATGGCTGAGAGCGACAAGGTGTTCGCGGGCTCGATCCCGAAGTTCTACGATACGCTGATGGTTCCCCTGATCTTCGAGGCCTATGCCGCCGACATGGCGGCGCTTGTTGCTGCCTCCTCGCCCGGCTCGGTGCTTGAAACGGCGGCCGGCAGCGGCGTGGTCACGCGGGCGCTTGCGCCAAAGCTCGGCGCCGACGCGGCTACGTGGTGACCGATCTCAACCAGGCCATGCTCGACCATGCCGTCACCCGGCAGGGGGCGGACAGCCGTATCGAATGGCGGCAGGCGGACGCGCTCGCCCTGCCGTTCGAAGATGCCTCGTTCGACGTCGTTTGCTGCCAATTCGGTGCGATGTTTTTTCCCGACCGGGTCGCCGGCTACGCTGAGGCGCGTCGCGTGCTGAGGCCAGGCGGGCGCTTTGTCTTCAATGTTTGGGACCGCATCGAAGAGAACGCCTTTGCCGACGACGTCACCAACGCCGTCGCCACGGTGTTTCCGCACGACCCTCCGCGATTCCTCGCCCGCACGCCGCACGGCTATCACGATGTCGCACTGATCCGCGAGGAAGTGAGCCGCGCAGGGTTCACCGACATCGCGATCGAGACACGCGAGAAGGCGAGTCGCGCGTCCTCGGCACGCGACTCGCCACTGCCTATTGCCAGGGAACGCCGCTGCGCAACGAAATCGAGGCGCGCGACGCCAGCTTGCTTCAGCTCGCTACGGACCGCGCGACGGAAGCGATCGCCAGCCGCTGTGGCGAAGGCCCGGTGACCGGCAAGATTCAGGCGCATGTGATCGTGGCGGCGGGATAGCGGAGTCCCGGCGCGAAGCTGTTCAAGCCCCGACTGGCATTTTTGCGATAAGCGCGGGCATCTGAGGCGCTGTGGGCTTTTGCCCGCGCATACCGCACCGTTGCCTCACCAGATTAGCCACCCGGCGTAGGCACGAGCACCGGCAGATGCAAACACAGCGACGACTCCCCAGGCCGCGAGCGCAGTGTCAGTGTGCCACCCAGCGCAGCGGCGCGCGCGTGCATGTTCGTCAATCCCCTGCCGGCGAACTTGGCGCCTGCATCGAAGCCACGGCCGTTGTCGCACAGTCTGACCTCGATGGCTTCACCCGTCGTCGCGCCATCCCCGCCGCCGACGGGCACCAATCGCGCATTCAGGCTGGCCCGCGTTGCCGCCGAGTGCGTCATCATGTTGGCGAACGCTTCGAACAGCAGCATCTGCATATGGTGGGACTCACGCGCGCTCCAGCCCGCCATCATCGGCAGGCGGCTGACATCCCAGTGCAGGTCGATGCCGGCGGCCTGCAGGCGCGGCCCGAGCCGGTAGCGCACGCTGCCCAGGGTCGAGGCCACGTCGCCCTCGTCGGCATGCATGGCGTCCACCGTGAGCTTGAGCTGGTCCACCGCGTCGCGCAGATGCAGCGTGACATCCTCGCGCGCCGCCCCTGGCTGCTGAGCCATCCGCAGCAGCCCCACGAGTTGTCCTCCAAGACCATCGTGCAGGTCCTGCACCAGGCGCTGACGTTCCTCAAGAGCGCCGCGTGCCTTCTCCCCTTCTCGTTCGCGCGCGAAGGCGGCCTCCAGGGCGGCGTTGCGCTCGGCGAGTTCCGCCTCCAGCGAGACGTTCATTTACGCCATCGCCCGGGCGTCCTTGCGCATGCGCTCGGCGATGACCCACGCCAGCGTGATGCCGAACTCGACCCAGGCGAAGCGGATCCAGGGCACCATGGCGTAGGCCTCGGGCGAGGTGCGCATGACCCATACGTCGCGCGCAGCGCACAGCACGATCAACACCACGGCCAGGCCCAGCACGCGGTGCTCCAGCGCAGCGCCACGCGCAACACGACGACCATCATCGACAGTGCAGCCAGGAGGCACAGCCCCCGCCACAGCGGCATCAGCCACAGCCAGGGCACCATGATGCCCAGCACGGCCGCAACCGGCGCCAGCCAGGCCATCAGGCCCAGGATGCGCGCTAGGCGGGTGTGCTCGCGTCCCACCACGGCCAGGGCGAAGCGGCACAGCAGGGGCACCGCGGCCTGGAACGCCGCCAGCGGCAGCACGCCCCACCAGGGCCAGGCAACGGCACATGCGTGAACAGCACGCGTGCCGTCTGCACCGACCAGAGCAATTCGCCCAGACCGTAGTAGAGGTAGATCGGTTCGCGCTGGCGCAGCCACACCAGCAGCGACAGCGCGCCCAGCACGCCGCTCACGATGGCGATGAAGCGCCCACCGCTGACTTGCCAGAACAGGGCACTTTCGTACTGCGGAAGAATCTCGGCCTCGCTGCCCACCACCACCGGCGACAGCCCGCCCTGCCGCGCAGCCTGCGCTGCGATGACGATCTCCAAGCGCTGCGGCGAGGCCGACCCCGACGCAGGCAGCACGAAGTACTGCGGTGCAACGGAGGCATCGTCGTAGGGCCCCGGTGGGAAGGTGCCAAAACTTGCCAGTTCCCGGCCATTGACCGATACGCGAAAACTGTTGCCCAGACGCGGCACGAACAGCGCCAGAGGCGTGGCGGGATCGGCGCCGGTATCTCGAACGCAAACCGCGCTCGCCATCGACCACACCTTGCCACTCATCCCAGTGATAGGGCAGTGCCACGGTCTGCGGTTCCTGGGCCGGCGCCTGGCCGCGCAAGGCCAGCGTGAGCTGTGCCTGCTCCACCAGCGTCGCGGCCCGTGCAGAAACGCTCCACCCCAGTCCCACCACCGCGAACATCAGCAACAGCAGGCGCCACCCGAGCGCTTGATTTCGTAGACCCATGAAGCGGCCAACTGTAGCAACAGTTTCTTACCAAACCGCCACTTCGGGCCGCAAAGCGATCATTTGAAGGGAGCCCGCCCTCAGAGCGTCTCCCAAACCTAGACCAGTCCCAGCAGGTGAACGAGGCTGTAGACAAGGCACACGACCGAGCTCCATACCCAGAAGGCACTGAGCCGGCGCCGATCGAAGAAGAAGAGCGCCACAACGACGAGCCCGCGCAGCAGGTAGACGGCGGTGATCGCGGGCAGCACGAAAGCCAGCAGCGGCAGCGGCTGAAGCACACCGGCACCCGAGAGCGCATAGGCGGCCCAGATCGCCAGCATGCAGGCGATCAGCAGCGTGACGATCGACGGATACCAATGGCCGGCTGCCGCACCCGAGGCCATGCGTTCGCCGGCCCCGAAGAAGCGGTACCACGCGGGTCCGCCGAAGATGACGCAGATGTGCAGCAGCGCGGCGATGCCGCAGAGGATGGCACCGAGGATCAGTGGAATGTTGCGGGGCACAAGCAAGGTCTTTCAGATGCGCTCACGCGCACGCACGGTGTCGCGCGTCGGGCCGAACGCACCGAAGCACACCGGCAGGCCGCTGAGGGCTTCGGCACGCGCCACCCACTCTTGTGGCGTGGCGATGGTGTCCGGTTCGTAGATGGGCTGTGCGGCGCTCAGCCGTTGTGTCAGCGCGTGCTGATGGTCGAGATCGGGCACGTCGCTCAGCGGCAGCGACCTGAGACCGGAACCATCGGCGGTGCGATAGCCCGTGCACCAGCGCAAGCCCGCCCTCTCGATGGCATCGAGAGGGCTCGCCACCAGCCCATCGAGCGGCCCGACCGCCTCGAGCGCATAGCGCAGCAGCACCGCATCGGGATGGCCGCGGCGGAACACGCCCTGCCAGCCTTCGTCGGCGTTGTGCGGTTCTGCCAGCCGTGCATCGAGTTCGCTGTCGTGCGTGGGCAGCGGCCCCGGGCCGTGGCGTGTGAGGTAGCTGCGCAGCACGCCAAGGTGCTGGACGGATGCGGTGATGCCCACGTCGCGCAGCACGGCCTCCACGGCCCTCGTGGAGATGCTGCTCCACGTGGTGTGCGGATGAAAGCCGCGCCACTCGTCGAGCAGCACGCCCTGCGCGCCTTCGAACAGCACGGTACCGGGGCGCGCGAGGCGTTCGCCGATGGCGTCGGCACTCGCGGGCGGCGATTGGCGCAGGCACGGCATTGCAGCGTCGAGCCAGCGCCGGGCGAACGATGCGTCGTCGAGCAGCGCCAATTCCTGCGCGGCCTCGGCGTGGAGTGGGGTTGCGTCTGCGAACTCGCGGCGCAGTGCGACGCGCGAAGCCTCCAGCTTTGCAAGCGCGCGTGGGGGATACAGCAAGTCACCATAGAGCAAGGCATCGTCGGGCGCAGCCAGCGCCTGCCGCACCGTCTCGCTGACGCTCACACCGCAACTGCCATGCGCCGCAGCTCCCCTCGCCCACTCACGCAGCCGGCCGGCAGCCTGATGAAACGGCGTGGTCACGCGGCAGCGCGCATCGATCAGCAAGCGCAAGAAGGCATCGGTCACGCCCACCCGGCGCAGCGCTTCTTCTTCCACGCGCAGCGCCGTCGGATGCACCACCACCGGGCTCGCAAGCACCGTCGCCACGCCCGCATGAAAACTGCCGGCGCCGAACTGCGAAAAGGTGTGGTGGCGGCCATCGGCCAGCACCACGTTGTGCCCGGCCTGCGCGCCGCCGTTGAAGCGCACCACCGTGTGGGCCTGCCAGGCACCGCACAGGTGGTCGGTGAAGAGGCCCTTGCCGCAGTCGCCGAAGCCGAGGCCCAGCAGCGAGACGTAGCGCGTGGCGGCAGCGGCAGTCACACGGCCATCAGCCGAAGAGCCGCTTCCACCACGAAGACCGTGGCCCGCTGCTGGCCGGTGGCGCGCGACGCGGTGCGGTGGGGTCGAGCAGCGCGGCGTACGCGTCGAGCGCATGCAGCACGCCGCCGACACGCTCCTTGGCCATGCCGGTCGCGCCCATCACCTTGGCGAGGCCATCGAGGTTGGGCACGGCCTTTTCGGTGAACGCGACGATGCCGGCGGCCACGGCGCAGGCGTCGTCGGGTGAGTCCATGCAGATGACGTGATCGCCGAGCAGCTCGCGCCAGCGCGGCTCGCAGCGGCGGCGGCGCTGTGCGTCGGGAATCAGGAAGAACAGGTTCGTGGTCTCGGCCGCGGCGGCGATGACTTCCTCGATGGGAATGTCCTCGTCGAGCTTCTCGCCGATCAGGCCTTCGATCTGGTGGCGCGAGACGGCCGGGTACGGCAGCTCGTCGCCGGTCACGAAGAGGTAGCCGCGCTTCTTGCGCTTGACCCAGCAGTCCATGTCGGTGTGCTGCGCCATCACGTAGAAGGCCAGCTCGTAGCTTTCTTCGCCGCTGCCGCCACCGCCGCCTTCGAGATAGCTCCAGGTGAGCCACTGGTCCATGAGGTTGGCGGTCGATTCGAACTGGCCGACCTGCAGCGGCGCGCGGTCGGAGGTGGCATCGCCGATCGCCATGAACATCAGCTGCGGCTCGGCCACGCCGCAGTCGGTCAGGAGCTTCATGAAGGTGGGCAGCTCGCGGCGCGCGAGGGTCTGCGGGATGTCGCCCATGGAGCCAGTGACGTCGAGCGCGAACACGATGCCCAGCGAGTTGGGGTGGTCGGCGTTATCGCGCGACTCGCGCACCTTGAGCCCGTGCGGGTTCATCAGCGCATGCGTGGCGGTTTGCGTGAACACTTCGGCGCCGGGCTTGGCGGCGCGGTCGGCGATCAGCGCCGTGTGGGCGGCATGCGAGTAGTTTCCGTAGCCCATGAGGGTGCTCCTTGGAGTGTCAGGCGCCGATGCGGGGCGCAGGATCGCAATGAACGAACTGGGTGCGCCGAAGGATTCGCGCGATGCGGTCGAGAGGGCTTGCTCGATGCCCTGCGCGCCGAGACGCTTGCAGAGGGCTGCGTCTTCGCTGCATTGGCGCAGCAATGCGGCCAGCGGCGCGGGCGTGTGCGCGCCGAGCCCCGGCTCGCCTGCCGCGCCGCCGTGCAGCAGCGCGCGCACGGTCCACGCGGCTTGCATCAGGTCGCGTCCCGCCACGACCGCATGCGCGGACCCCGAAGCCTGCCGCGCCCGCGACCAGCCGATGAGCAGCACGCCGTGGTCGCGCGGATGCACGAGCGCATGCGCCGGTGAAAGGTCATGGTGCGCCCAGCCGGCGCCATGCACGAAGGCCAGCACCTCGAGCATGCGGCGCCAGATCCAGACGGCGTGGCGCGCGTCGATGCCTTGCGGGTTGGCCTGCTGCACATCCTGCAGGCTGCCCCAGAAACCGGCAGGGTGGCGCAGCACCAGGGCCTGGCGCTAGCCGTCGCTCCAGCCTTCGGCGACACCCACGCCCACCAACTGCGGCAGCCGGCGCGTGAAGTAGGCCGCGCCCGGAATCGAAAGGTCTTGCAGGGCCTGCAGCACTGCGCCTTCGCGCACCAGCACGTCGTTGTCGGATGGCTCGCGCGCGAGCTTCAGCGTGACGCGCTCGGGCAGTGCACCGAGCCGCTCGGCAAACAGCACCTCGCTGTGCTCGCCGGTTCCCAGCGTGGCCAGCACGCGGTAGCGCGCGCCGCGCCATTGCACGACGCGTGCACCGCCGCCGGCTTCGGCATTGGCGCGCAGCAGGGCCGCACGGAAGCTCTCGCGCTCGACCGTTTCCTCGCCGCGTGTGATGGTGGCGCCGCAGTAGCTGCAGTTGACGGTGCGCCAACGCGCGGCGCGCGGCAAGGGCGCGGAGCATTGGGGGCAGCTCAGTGCGAGCAGCGACAGCACGGCGGCCTCTATTCCTCGCGCGGCGCTGTCGGGTCGGGCGAGGCCAGCACGCGGTCGATGCGGCGCCCTTCGAGCGCCACGATCTCGAAGCACCAGCCGGCGCAGTCGATGTGCTCGCCCACCGCGGGCAGATGGCCCGACACCGACATCAGCAGGCCGGCCACCGTGTTGTAGCGGCCGCGCTCTTCATCGGGCAGTTCGCGGATGCCGAGCCGCGCGCGCAGCTCGGACACGGGCATCAGGCCGTCGAGTTCCCACACGCCATCGGGCCGCTCGCGCGCCCAGGCATCGGTCTGCATTCCGGGCTGCAGCTCACCGGTAATGGCTTCGAGCAGGTCGCGCGGTGTCATCAGGCCCTGCACCACGCCGTATTCGTCGACCACGAACACCAGCCGGCCGGCGCGGGCGCGGAACTGTTCGAGCAGCTCCATGCCGGTGAGCGTCTCGGGCACGAACACGGCCGGCGTCGCCTCCTGGCCGAGCACGCCGGCGTACGCAGAGCCCAGGCGCAGCAGGTGCGCCACGCTGATCACGCCCACCACGTCGTCGAGCGAATTGTGGCACACGGGGTACCACGAATGCACGAGGTTGAGCGCGGCCGCATCGGCCACCTTCTGCAGCGCCTGCGACACGGAGTTGGAGGCGTCGAGCCATTCGATGTCGGCGCGCGGGATCATCAGCGACGAGAGCCGGCGGTCGTCCAAGTGGAACACGTTGCGCACCATCTGGTGCTCGTGGTGCTCGATCACGCCGGCGTCCACGCCTTCTTCGAGGCTGGCCGAGATTTCTTCCTCGGTCACCGAACGTGCGGCATTGGCATCGATGCGCAGCACGCGAAGCATGGTGGCGGTGGCGCCGGCCAGCAGCCACACGAAGGGCTTGGCGGCCTTGGCCAGGCCGCGCATCGGCCGCGACACGAAGCGCGCCACCGGCTCGGGGTAGAGCTGGCCGATGCGCTTGGGCACCAGCTCGCCGAAGATGATGGTGAAGAAGGTGATGCAGGTCACGACCACTGCGGTCGAGGCGATGCTGGCGGGGCCGGCGCCCATGCCCATGTGCTCCATCCACACCGCCAGCGGCGCCGCGAAGGCGGCCTCGCCCACGATACCGCTCAGCATGCCGATCGAGGTGATGCCGATCTGCACCGTCGAGAGGAATTGCGTGGGCGATTCCATCAGCTTGAGCGCAGCGACCGCGCCGGTGTCCCCCGTTTCGGCCAGGGCTGCGAGGCGTGCGCGCCGGCTGGTTGAAAGGGCCATTTCGGACATTGCGAACACTGCATTGAGGGTGGTCAGCAAGGCCAGCAGGAAGACATCCATGAACGGGGGGAGAGAATGAGGGAATGTCACTTTACTGTATCGGCGACGTGCAGGGCTGCGACCCTGCCCTCCAGCGGCTGCTCGACGAGATCGATTTCTCGCCCAGCCGCGACACCCTCGTGCTGCTCGGCGACCTGGTCAACCGGGGCCCGGATTCGGCCGCGGTGCTGCGGCGCGTGCAGGGCTACGGCGCCTCGGCGCGCAGCCTCCTGGGCAACCACGACCTGCACCTGCTGGGCGTGGCGCACGGCGCGCGCAAGGCCGGCCGCAAGGACACGCTGGCCGACCTGCTGGCCGCGCCCGACAGCGAGGCCATGCTCGACTGGGTGCGCCAGCAGCACATGGCGCTGCACATGCAGATCGGCCAGGGCGAAAAGGCAGGCGACTTGCTGATGGTCCACGCCGGCGTGCTGCCGCAATGGACGGTGAGCGACACACTCGCGCTGGCGGCCGAGGTCGAATCGGTGCTGCGCGGCCCGGCGCTGGGCGACTTCCTGCTCACGATGTACGGCAACGAGCCCGCGCAATGGAGCGACACGCTCAGCGGCAACGCGCGGCTGCGCGCCATCGTCAACGCGCTGACGCGCATCCGCTTCTGCACGCCCGAGGGCGTGATGGAGTTCGAGAGCAAGGACGGCATGCTCCCCGGCCCCGAAGGCTTCCTGCCGTGGTTCGACGTGCCGGGGCGCAAGACCGCCACGGCCACCGTCGCCTTCGGCCACTGGTCGACGCTGGGCTGGCTCTCGCGGCCCGACCTGCTCTCGACCGACACGGGCTGCGTCTGGGGCGGTTGCCTGAGCGCCGTGCGCATCGGCGCGACGCTGGACCAGCGCGAGCTGATCCAGGTGAAGTGCGAGCAGGCGCAGAAGCCGGGCAAGTCCGCCTGATGAAGAACGCCCGGCCGTTCAGAACCCGTGCGTCATCAGGGCGTAGACCGTCTGCACCCAGGTCACGTAGTTGCCCATGCGCAGGTTCTCGTTCGCGGCGTGCTGGTTGTTGTCCGCGTTCACCAGCGGGATGATCGCAAAGGGCACCTGCAGCACGCGCACGATCTCCGCCGTCGGCACCGTGCCGCCCATCATCCGGATGCGCACGGGCTCGGGCGTGGTGCCGAAGGTGTCGGTCAGGGCCTTGTAGGCCCATTGTCCGATCGGTGAATTGATCGGCGAACCCGCCGCGTCGGCGCCCTCGCTGCGGTAGGAGAAGCTGGCGAGCTTGTCGTAGCGGCTGCGCTCGTCGTCCGTCGGCGCGCCCTTGACGAGGTGATAGCCCTGCTTGGCGATGTGCGCCTCGATCAGCTTGCCGAGATAGGGCGCGTCGGAGTCCGGCGTGGTGCGCAGGTCCATCTCGGCCTCGGCCTTGTCGGGGACGATGTTCGCCACCTTGTCGCCCACGGCGGCGGAGGCCATACCGCGCACGTTCAGCGAGGGGTACTGCATTGCCTCCTGGTAGTTGACGCCGACCTTGTCGGTCTGGGCGATGCCCAGGCGCCGCTTGAGCGCGGCCTCGTCGTCCGGCACGGCGGCCATGATCTTGCGGTCGGCCTCGCCGATCTTCACGCGGTCGTAGTAGCCGGGAACGGTCACCCGCCCCGTGTCGTCCTTCATCGATGCCAGCAGGCTGGCCAGCCGCTGGGCCGGGTTGGGCGCGTAGTTGCCGTAGTGCCCGCTGTGCAGCGGCACCTTGGCGCCGTACACGACGAGCCGGGCATCGGCCGCACCGCGATTGCCGAACACGAGCGTGGGCCGGTTGGTCGCGTGCATGGGGCCGTCATGGATCACGATGGCATCGCTGCGCAGCAGCTCGCGGTGCGCCTGCATGACCTTGCTGATGGACGGGGAGCCCTTTTCCTCCTCGCTGTCGAGAATCACCTTGACGTTGACCGCCGGCTGGCCGCCCCCGGCCTTCAGGGCATCGATGGCCGCCAGCAGCATCATGATCGGCCCCTTGTCGTCTGCCGACGCCCGGCCGAACACGCGCCACTCGGGGTCGAGCGGGCCGCTGAAGAGCGGGGCGGAATCCATCTCCTCCCAGTCGCCCTTGTCCGTCCTGCGCTTGAGCACGGGCGTCCACGGGCTCTTCTGTGCCCACTGCGCGGGAATCACCGACTGGCCGTCGAGGTGCATGTAGAACAGCACGGTCTTTCGCGCGGGGTCGCTGCCCGGGAACTCGGCGTAGAGCATCGGCTTGCCGCTGTTGGGCAACTGCTGCGTCGTGAAGCCGCGCTTGCGGAAGGCCTGCTCCAGCCAGTCGACGTTCTTGCAGATGTCCTCCGCCACGGTGGCGTCGTTGGGCAGGGACAGCAGCTCGAAGTACTCGCGGTAGGTGGCCTGTGCATGGCGCTCGGCGAGGGCCGGCGAGAGTTCGGCGGCCTGCACGAGGCCGTGGCCCAGGAGCAGGAAGGCCGCGGGCACCAGCGCGATCAGGCTGCGCTGGCGCCGGGCTGCCCGCGAGGAAGGGGAAAAGGCGAAATCGATGGACATGGATGGCGGCAAGGAACAGAGGACAGAGGGCGGGGTGTCGGCGAAGCATAGAAAGCAGGCATCTTTTCAACAATTGTTATTTTCTTGAGCTACCTTTGCATTTACTGCAAACCTTGCCCCCTCTCCTCATCCCACCTCCTCCCGCCATGCCAAGCCGCCGTCTGCAGGAAACCTCGCTGCGCTACTTCCTCGAGGTGGCCCGCAGCGGGTCGCTCACCGAGGCGGCCGCGCGGCTGAACGTCAGCGTCTCGGCCATCAGCCGCCAGGTGGCCACGCTGGAAGCCCTGCTGGGGGTGCTGCTGTTCGAGCGCCGGCCGCGCGGCATGGTGCCCAGCGCCGCGGGAGAGTTGCTGGCGACGCATGCCCTGCGGGGTGCGCTGGAGGCCGAACGCGTGCTCTCGGACATCCAGGCGCTCCAGGGGCCGTTGAGCGGGCGGGTGCGCATCGCCTGTTCCTCGGGCTTCATCAACGAGTTCCTGCCGCGCACCATCGCGGCGTTCCGCGAGCAGTACCCGGGCATCCGGTTCCGGCTCGACGCGACCGGTCCGACACAGGTGACCGATGCCGTGCTGCTCGGCGATGCGGACATCGGCCTGACCTACAGCCGCGCGGCGGTTCGCGGCATCCGGGTCGAGCATCGCCAGCCGGCTTCCGTGTTCGCGATCATGCGGCCCGACCATGCGCTGGCAAAGTCGCGCAGCGTGACGCTGGCGCAGATGCATCCCTTTCCCATTGCGCTCAGCAGCGCCGACAACACCGTGCGCCAGCTGTTCGACGTGGGCTGCAGCAACCGCGGCCTCGTGTTCGAACCCGTGCTGGTCAGCAACCGCTTCGAGGCGCTCGCCAATTTCGTCCTGCATGGTGGCGGATTGGCCATTGCGGGCGAAATCACGGTGCGCGACCGCCTGCAGCGCGGCGAGCTGCTTGCGGCTGAAATCCGCGAGCCCGGGATGCGCGGGTGGGCGGTCGAGCTGCAGACGCTGGCCGATCGCACGCTGCCGGAGGTGGTGCGCACCTTCCTGGCATTCCTGCGCGAGCAATTGCCCGAGCCGGGCGCCCGTCCGGCGGCGAAGAAGACGCAGAAGGAGAAGGCGCAAAAGCCGCGCACGCGCAGGACCGTATGAGCCCGGCGGCGCGGCGGCTGCGTCAGTCCGCGCGCGGCAGGCGGAACTTGTCCAGCACCATGCGCTGGCGGCCCTGCGCGTCGAAGTTCTCCGGCGCCAGCCAGCGCTCGAAGGCCGTGCGCAGCACCGGCCACTCGCTGTCGATGATCGAGAACCACGCGGTGTCGCGGCTGCGGCCCTTGTAGACCACGGCTTGCCGGAAAAGACCCTCGTACTGGAAGCCCAGCCGCGCGGCCGCGCGCTTCGACGGCTCGTTGAAGTTGTCGCACTTCCACTCGTAGCGCCGGTAGCCCAGTTCGTCGAAGGCGAGCTTCATCAGCAGGTACTGGGCTTCGGTCGACATCGGCGTCTGCTTGAGCAGCGGCGAAAAGGTCACGCTGCCGACCTCGATCGCGCCGTGCGCCGGGTCGATGCGCATCAGCGCGAGCGTGCCGACGGCGCGGCCGCTTTGCCTGTCGATGACGGCGAAGTGCATCGGGTCGGCCGTCTGCGCGGCACGCTCGACGTGCGCGCGGGTGCCGGCAAGGTCGCCAGGTCGCTCGACGAACAGGTAGGTCCAGTCACGGCCGTCGGGCGCCTGCGCATAGGCGGCATAGAGGTCGTCGGCGTGTTTGGCGGCGTCCAGCGGTTCGAGCGTGCAGTACCGGCCCTCGATGGGGCGACGCGGCGGCAGGGCACGGGCGGTCCATCCGGGCACCAGGGGGCCGATGGATTGGCCGTATTCATTGTGGCGAGCTGGCATGGGTGAAGAGACTTTCAGGAGCGAGGAAGCGGCAATGCCGGGGAACGGTAAAGTACGCCCGCCGTGGCGCCATGAAAAGTACCACGAGGTATTCATTTCGTGGTGCCACGCCCTGCCCTCATTCATATGTCCAACCCGCCGGATCTCGCCGCGCTGCTCGAATCCCCGCTCGCGAGGGACCGCGACGCCGGCTCGATGCAGCGCCAGCTGCACGAGCGCCTGAAGCGCGCCATCCTCGATGGCAGCCTCGCGCCGGGCAGCCGGTTGCCCGGCTCGCGCGCGCTGGCCGAGGCGCTCGCCATCTCGCGCAACACCGTCACCGCAGCCTACGAGCACCTCGCCGCAGAGGGCTACGTGCAGCCCGACCGCCAGGGCACGCGGGTGACCGAGCTGTCGCCGCCCGCCCTGCCCCGGCGCACGAACAAGTCCGCTGCCACGCCGGCCACTGCGCTGCGCCTCGCCAGGATCAAGTCCAGCACGCCATTCACCGAGCCCGACGCGGCCTTGCGGCCCGGCGTGCCCGCCCTGTCGCACTTTCTCTCGGCCGCTTGGCGGCGCGCGCTCGACCGCGCCATCTGCGAAGCGAGCCCGGCCGCACTCGGCTACGGCAACCCGCTGGGCGAGCCCCGGCTCCGCGCGGCCATCGCGCGGCACCTGGCCATTGCCCGCGGCGTGCGCTGCGAGCCGCGGCAGGTCGTCATCGCCGAAGGCGCGCAGGAAGCCATTTCGCTGTGCGTGCGGCTGCTGTCGAACCCCGGGGAAACGGGCTGGATCGAAGACCCGGGCTACCGCGGCGTGAAGTCGGCGATGCGCGCCGGCGACATGCACATGGTGCCGATCCGCGTCGATGCCGAAGGCCTGTGCGCCAGCGCGGAAGACTGGCGCAAGCACCCGCCCCGGCTGATCTACACGACGCCCTCGCACCAGTACCCGGCCGGCGCGGTGCTGAGCATCGCGCGCCGGCTGGCGCTAATCGCGCAGGCCCGGCAACACGGCGCATGGATCATCGAGGACGACTACGACAGCGAATTCCGCCACACCGGAAACCCATCGGCGCGATGCAGGGGCTGGTGCCCGACGCGCCCGTGCTCTACGTCGGCACCTTCAGCAAGACGATGTTCCCGTCCTTGCGGCTAGGCTTCCTGGTGCTGCCCGAACAGCTCGTGGCCAGCGTGCAGGCCCCGCTGGAAGAAATGCTGCGCGGCGGACATCGCCACGAGCAACTGGCCATGGCCGACTTCATCGAGAGCGGGCAGTTCGGCCGGTACCTGGGCCGCATGCGCCGGCTCTACCGCGACCGGCAGCAGGCGCTGCGGCTGGCGCTGACCCGGCACCTGAAAGTCCCGCACGAAATCGACGGCGGCTACTGCGGGCTGCACCTGACGGTGCGGCTGCCGCCCCGCTTCGACGACCGCCAGATCGCCGCCGATGCGCTGCGCCATCACCTGGCGCCCTCGGCCCTGTCGGGCTTCGCGATGCAGCCGATGCCGTCGGACAACGGCCTGGTGCTGGGCTATGGAAATACATCGGCCGAACTCTTCGAGCCGCTGGTCAAGCGCCTGTCGCAACTGGCGCGTGCCGCGGAGCGCCGCGGCCAGTGATGCGCTATTGCGCGCTGCCGATGCTGGCGTCCCAGTTCAGGAGGCCATGCTGCGTGGCCACGCGAACCGCCTGGGTCCGGGAATTGACGGCCAGCTTCCGGTAGATGCTCTTGATCTGGGTGTCGATGGTGTTGGTCGACCGATGAAGCGTTTCGGCGATCTTCCGGTTGCTCCACCCCAGCGAGATCAACCGCAGCACCTGCAGTTCGCGCGGCGACAACCGCTCCTTCGGCTTCTCGAGCACAGGCGGCTTGGGCTTCGCGGACGCGGCGATCACGCCCAGGATGTGGCGTGCCATCCGGGGAGCCCCCCGGGCGTCACCCCGCTCGGTGGAGAACATCAGGAGCGCCAGTTCCTCCTCGTTCGCCTCGGTGAAGAGATGACCAACGGCACCTGGGGCCGTTGCGGAATCGTCTTTTCCTATGGACATTTCGGTGCTCGCTCAAGAGTCGGATCGACCATGTGGCCTCGTGACCGCAAGATTGATTGCTCTCGTCAGGCAGGCTTGACCGTGCGTCTCAGTTCTTGAGAGAATTCTCCGGAATCAGGGATTTGTTCACACTTTTCGGGTGTACCTTGGTATGGGTGACCTCGCGGCCACCCCTCGCGAATTTCTCTCTCCGATGAACCTTCGCGATCACATGGCTGGCGCTCCTTCTGCGCCGCAGGGCGGCCCCGCCCACAGTCACTTCAGCGTGTCGGAAGAACCGCCTCAGAGGCAGTTGCTGGCCTGGCGGGACCGCGTGGGCCATGTGATCGACGTGCTGCCTTCCTCGTCCGACATCGAGAAGCCGTTCCGCGCCTCGATCGACCGCTATGACGCGGGCGGCCTCGTCTTTACCGACTGCCGGTCCGACGCGATGCTGCTCGAGCGCTCGCTGGCCCGCATCTCGACGGACCGGGTCCGCGACTACGCTTTTCATGTGTTCCTGGAAGGCGGCGTCGACGAGGTCGCGGTGCACGCCTCGCCGCGCGAAGTGGCGTCTTCCACGGCGGGCATCCTGGCGCTGGACCTGAACCAGCCTGTGCGCATGCGGCGCAGCGCCTGCCGGGTGCTCACCTTCTTCGTGCCGGGAGCGCTGGTGGCGGAGGTTCTTCCCGATGCCGAAGCCATCCATGGCCGGACGATCCGCAGCAACACGGCGCCGCTCACGCGGCTGGCCGTCGAGCACGTGGTGGCGCTCGGCCAGAACATCGCGAACCTGAGCGCGCCTGCGGCGGAGAGTGCGATGCGCACGGGCACGCAACTGCTGGTCGCGGCCTTCGGCAGGCAGTCGGGCCTGAGCGGCAATGCGCGTGCGGCTGCGCGGGCGGCCATGTTCGGCCGTGTGCGGCGCCATATCCAGGTGAACCTTCATCGGCCAGAGCTTTCGCCCAAAAGCGTGCTGAATGCGCTGCAGCTGCCTCGCCCGACCCTGTACCGCATGTTCCAGCACGAAGGCGGTCTGGGCACCTACATCCGCCACCTGAGGCTGCGCCATGCGGCCAACGACCTCGCCAGGTACCCGCACCTGATGGTCACGGACATTGCCTACAGCGTCGGCTTCAAGAGCGCGTCGGACTTCACGCGCGCCTTCCGCCGGGCCTACGGCATGGCGCCGCAGGACTTTCGCGCCCTGTCGCGCAAGGCCGCCTAGCCTGCAACGCCGAAGCCGGTGTCGAAAGTGCCCTTCACATCGAGCGGCTGCTTGATGAGCCCCACCTGCCGGTAGAAATCCGCCGTGCCCTGCTGGTCGGCGACGACCTTCGCGTCGATGGCCACCCACTTCTGCTGGCGGCGCTCGAACTGCAGCTTGGCCGCCTCGGGCGGGATGCCGATGATGCGGGCCAGCGCGGCCGAGTAGGCATCGACATTGCGGTACGACCAGAGCTGCGCCTTCACCACGCGCTGCAGAAAGTCCTGCAGCACCGGCCGCTTGGCGGCGATGGCGGCATCGGTGGCCGCGAGGTAGCTGAGCCCCGGCAGCAGCCCGCGCCCGCTGACCAGCACGCGCGCATGGTGGCTGACCTCGGCCAGCGCGGTGTAGGGCTCCCAGGTGGCCCAGGCATCGACCGAGTCCTGCGTGAGCGCGAGCTTGGCGTCGGCCGGTGCGAGGAAGCGGATGTTGACCTCCTCGGGTTTCAGGCCGGCTGCGGTGATCGCCTTGAGCGTCACGTAGTGGCCGATGGAGCCGCGGTTGGTGGCAATGCTCTTGCCCTTGAGGTCGGCTGCGGTCTTGAGGGTGGAATCGGGTCGCACCAGCACTGCGGTGCCGTAGGAATCGGATCGGTTCGCGCCGATGGCCTTGACGCGCGTGCCGGCGGCGAGCGCGAAGATGAGCGGCGCGTCGCCGATGGGGCCGGAATCGACCGCTGCCGCATTCAGCGCTTCGGCGAGCGGCGCAGCTGCGGGGAATTCGGACCACTGGATGTCGTAGTTCAAGCCTTCGAGCCCGCCGGCCGCTTCGAGCAGCGCGCGCAGACCGCCCTTCTGGTCACCGGCCTTGAGCACCGGGCGGCCCTGCGCGCGGGCTTGCAATGAGAAGGCGGGCAAGGCCACGGCTGTGGCTGCTGCGAGGCCTTGCGTGAGGAGTTGTCGGCGTGATCGGTCGAGGTGTGCGTTCATGGGTTCTCCAGGTTCAGTCGAGGCAAGAAAAAATCGGTCAGTGGATGAAGCCGCCCTTGACGAAACGCACCGGCTCGGCGTCCATGCGGGCGATCAGTGCGCCCAGTCCATCGGCGGGCGGCGCAGCGCCTTTCGTCGGCGCGGGCAAGCGTTCGCTGCGGCACAGCAGGTCGTCGTCGGACCACCCTGCCTTGCCGGGCTCTCCGCGCGCACGCAGCCAGCCGTCGCGGTCGGCGATGAGTTGCGTGCCGGCGAGACGGTCGGTGCCGGCGATCAGCGCCAGTGCCTCCCATGCGGCGGCGGAGTCGGCCACGCAATCGGCAGTGACTGGCGCAGTCGTTGACGAAGGCGCTACCAGCAGCACCGTCACGAGCCGCGGGTCTTCGGCCGGCGTGGCGTTACCGGCCACGATGCGCACGCGCTGCCCGCGCCAGCTTGCGAGCAGCCGCGGCGGCTGCGAACCGCAGCGCACCGCCATGTCGGGCAGGCCGATGGGCTGCGGCCAGCTGCCGAGCGCACGCAGGCTCTGGCCCGCGCCCTGTGCCTTCATGTAGTCGATCAGCGCCCAGGCATCCGCCTCGTCGAGCTTGGCGCCGAAACCGGGCATCGTGGACTTGCCATGCTGCGCGTCGCGCGTGCCGTGAAGAATGCGCCAGAGCAGGTCGCCATCGACGCGCCGCCACAGCAAGGGACCGGTGAGATTCGGCGGCCACACTGTCAGCGAGGCCGCAAGCGGCCCCTCACCCTTGCCGTCCGCGCCATGGCAGGCCACGCAGTTCTGTTCGTAGAGCACGCGGCCCCGCGCGATGGATGCGGCCGTGAAACCAGTCGGCGATAGCTGAAAGCTCGTAGGTGTCGCGGGCACCAGCACCACGCGCGCCTCGGGCCACGGCGCCGCGATCAGCAGCATCGGCACCAGCGCGAGAAAGTAGAAGCGCGGACGCCGCCAGAAGAGCGCAAGCAGCAACGCGAACACCGCCACGGCGACGAACACCAGCGTCCACGCAAGGCTGCGCGCCTGTCCCAGGTCGATCAGCAGGTTCTCGCCCGACAGTCGGTGCGTCCAAGGCCAGGCCGGCTGGCCATGCACATGCGCCGCGAGCCCGACCGCATCGAGCACGCGCAGCAGCAGCAGTTGCGCGCCCTGGAGCAGGCCGATCAGCAGGTTGAGCCAATCGGCCTCGGGCGTGCTGTTCATGTCACCAGGTGGCGTCGAGCCCCAGGTGTCGCAGCGCTTCATGACGAAGCTCTGCCAGCCTCGCATGGCCGCGGTGCCGCGGATACGGCAGATCGACCACGATCTCCGCCGCGATGCGCGCCGGCCGGTCGCTCAGCACGATCACGCGATTGGCGAGGAACAGCGCCTCTTCCACGTCGTGCGTCACCAGCAGCGCCGAGAAGCCCGCGCGCTGCCACAGGTTGACCAGCTCGCTCTGCATCGAGATGCGCGTCAGCGAATCGAGCTTGCCGAGCGGCTCGTCGAGCACCAGCAACTGCGGGTCGTTGACCAGCGCGCGCGCCAGCGCCACGCGCTGCGCCATGCCGCCCGAGAGCTGGTGCGGAAAGGCTTTCGCGAAATCGGTCAGGCCCACGAGCTTGAGCGCCTCGTCGACCCGCCCGCGCTGCGCCTTGAGCACGCCGCGCGCCTGCAGGCCCAGCGCCACGTTGTCCCACACGCTGTGCCAGGGGTAGAGCGTCGGGTCCTGGAACACGACGATGCGCGACGGGTCGGGGCGCGTGATTGGCGCATCGTCCTGGGTAATGCGGCCGGCCGTGGCGGGCTCGAGCCCGGCCACCAGACGCAGCAGCGTCGACTTGCCGCAGCCGCTCGGGCCCAGCAGCGCGACGAACTCGCCCGGCTTCACCGTGAGGTCGATGTCGTCGAGCACCTGCAGCGGCCCCGCCGGCACATCGAACCAGTGGCTCACGCCGCAGATGTCGATGTGCGCGCCGGCTTGGCGCACGCCTGCATCGGCAGTGGCTACCATTTGACGGTCCCCTTCTGCCACGAGAGCACGCGGTCGCGCACCTTGAAGAGCAGCGTGATCAGGCCCGAGCACAGCACGGCCATCACGATCAGCGCGGCGTACATGTTCGAGTACGAAGCCCAGCCCTGCGCCCACGACAGGTAGAAGCCCAGCCCGGCCTTCACGCCCATCATCTCCGCGGTCACGAGCACCGAGAACGCCGCGCCCAGCCCCATGAAGAGCCCCACGAACACCTGCGGCAGCGCAGCCGGAATCGCCACGCGCAGCACCAGGAAGCGCTCGCTCGCGCCCATGGTGCGCGCCACGTCGTAGTAGTTGCGGTTGACGCCGGCCACGCCCGACCAGGTGAGCACCGCCACCGGAAAGCCCGTGGCGAGCGCGATCAAGAACACCGCGGCCGCGTAGCTCGACGGAAAGAAGAAGAACGCCAGCGGCAGCAGCGCCGAGGCCGGCACCGGCCCGACGAAGCGCAGCACCGGATGCACCCAGTAGCCCGCGATGCGCGACCAGCCGATGGTCACGCCCGTGAGAAAGCCCGCGAGCGCGCCCAGCACGAAGCCGTGGGCCAGCAGACGGGTCGAATGCAGCAGGCTTTCGCCGAGGCGGCGCCAGTCGTCGATGTAGGTTTCGACCAGGCTCTGCGGCGGCGCGAAGAAAGGCGTGGGCAGCCAGG
>CAMATD010000022.1 GCA_945860785.1 Variovorax sp. YR752
CAGCTGCCTCGCGGCTCACCGGCGCCTCTACCGTGTCAATTTGCACGGGAAATACGACGATGCAAAAATCAGATGGTCGATAAGTCGTTGATTTTTAATAATTTTCCACTTCCCGGCGTATCAATTCGCACCGGAAATACGACTACCCCTGGTCGCAGGCTCGGTCTGGTGGATTTTTCGCAAGTAACGTCGTCGTAGCGGTTTTGCTGCAATCGGGGCACCTTTCGCGGTGCCCGCATTCGAATGGTTGATCGTGTCTGACCGCTTTGCCCCCCCTCCCTCGGTTCTCGGCCTCTCGCGCAATGTCGTCATTGCGGGCAGCGTCATCCTGTTTCACGGGGCTGCGCTCTGGGCGTTGCAAAGCGGACTGCTGCGCCGGGCCGCCGAAGTGGTGATTCCGGTCGAGATACTGAGCCAGTTCGTCGAGCCGCCCAAGCCCAAGGCAGACCCGCCCCCACCTCCTCCCCCACCGCAGCCCAAGGTTGCCAAGGCGCCCCCACCGCCGAGGCCGCAGGCCATCCGGGAGCCCAAGCCCACATTGGCGCCTCAGGCGCCTGTGGGCACCACGGAGCCGCCCCCTCCGGCAACGCCACCCGCAGCGCCAGCGCCGCCAGCGCCGCCAGCCCCTCCCGCACCGCCACCGGCGCCCCCGGCCCCACCCGCGGTATCGCTGCCATCGAGCAACGCCGACTATCTCCAGAACCCGAAGCCGGTCTATCCCGCCATGAGCAAGCGGCTTGGCGAACAGGGCAAGGTGATCGTCAGGGTGCTGGTCGGTGTCGACGGCCTGCCCAAAAGCGCCGAGCTCAAGAAGTCCAGCGGCTTCGACCGTCTCGACGAGGCGGCCAGGGAATACATCATGAAATGCCGGTTCGTGCCCGGCAAGGTCAACGGCGTGGTTCAGGCCATGTCCTACGACGCCCCCGTCAACTACGTCCTGAACTAATTTTTCTCTGGAGCAACTTCGTATGGATTCCCAATTTGGCTTGATGAACGTCTGGAATCAGGGCGATCTCGTCACCAAGGCCGTCGCGGTGCTGCTGGTCGGCATGTCGCTCGCATCGTGGATCGTGATCATCGTCAAGGCACTCGACGTCATCAAGTACAAGCGCCTGGCCAAGCACTCTCAGGACTTCTGGCACAGCGAAGACTTCGCCACCGCACTGAACAAGCTCGGCAAGGACGACAGCAACCCCTTCCGCGCGCTGGCGCTCGAAGGCCGCGAAGCTGCAGCCCATCACCGCAATACCAAGGCCCACCTGCACGACGCCCTCGACGTGAGCGACTGGATCACGCGCGCGCTGCGCAATGGCATCGACGCATTCACGGTACGTCTTCAGACCGGCCTCGCCGTCCTGGCATCGGTGGGCTCGACGGCTCCCTTCATCGGCCTGTTCGGCACGGTCTGGGGCATCTACCACGCACTCATGAGCATCAGCTCGGTGGGCCAGGCGACCATCGACAAGGTGGCCGGCCCGATCGGCGAGGCACTGATCATGACAGCGCTGGGCTTGGCCGTGGCCATTCCTGCGGTGCTGGGCTACAACGCCCTGGTTCGCGGCAACAAGTTCGTGCTGACCAAGCTCAACAGCTTTGCCCACGACCTGCATGCTTATTTCGTCACCGGCGCCCGCGTGCAAAGCGGCAGCGGCGACGCCATCGTGGTTCCGCTCAAGAAGGGCTGAGCATCATGGCTTTCGGAACACAAGACGAGCCCGATGAGGTGATGAACGAGATCAACATGACGCCGCTGGTCGACGTCATGCTGGTGCTCCTGATCATCTTCATCATCACCGTGCCGGTGATGAAGCACGCGGTCAACATCGACCTTCCCCGCGCCAGCAGCGAACCGGAGCAGCCCAAGCCACAGAACATCCTGTTCAGCGTCACGGCCGACGGTAGCTACTACTGGAACGAGCAGAAGATCGACGACAGCGAACTGCCCAATCGCCTCGCCGCCGAGGCCGCCAAGGATCCGCAGCCCGAGTTGCACATCCGTGGTGACAAGGCCGTGCGCTACGAGCGCGTGGCCAAGGCCATGTCCGAAGCGCGGGAAGCCGGTGTGAGCAAGATCGGTTTCATCACCGAACCCGACCCGAAGTGATCTGAATTCGAAGCGTGCGAAAAAAATCAATCTTCGCGATTGACTTTTTATTGAGAATCAATATCATTCACTTATCGCTTCGATAAGCTTCGATAAGGGAACTCCAGATGCCAGCCACTCCGAATGCCTTTTTTCTGTCCTGAACCATCCTTCGCTCGACCAATCGGGTGGCGGTCATGCGTCCATCCAGGCATCGCGTCCGGTGCCGATGGTTGAAAGCACGGAGCTTCTCAAGGGAAGCAAGACCGTGGGCATCATGCACAACGGTTTGCTCTACCGGCTTCAAGCTACCAAACTAGGCAAGCTGATCCTGACCAAGTAGGTCATTTCAGCCCGCCCTTCGCGCAAGTTTCATCGTGGGGCGCCTCAAGGAGATTCATCTCCGAAGGGTCGTTTTTTGCTAGCCAACGGTTCGCCGACTAGCCAAGCTTTTTTTCACGCTGAACGTCCAAAAGAAAACGCCGACCTCGAAGTCGGCGTTTTGCTTTACGCGGAGAAAAGCTCAGAGGCCGATCGCAGCAATGCCTGCCTTGGCAATCTGGGCATCTTCGTTCGACTTCACGCCGCTCACGCCGACGGCGCCGATCACCTGGCCGTCCTTCACGATCGGCACGCCGCCTTCGAGCAGGCCTTGCACCGCCGGGGCCGTCAGGAACGCCGTGCGGCCGCCGTTGATGATGTCTTCATAGACCTTGCTCTCGCGCCGGCCCATGGCTGCGGTGTGCGCCTTGGCGGGGGCGATATGGGAGGACAGCGCCGCAGCACCGTCGAGGCGCTGAAGCCAGAGCAGGTTGCCGGCATCGTCTGAAATCGCGATGGTCACGGCCCAGTTGTTCTTGAGAGCCTCGGCTTCGGCCGCTGCGGCAATGGCCTTGACGTCGGCGAGTTCGAGGAATGATTTGGTCTTCATGTTGAGCTCTGATTGCGTAAAAGCCCGACAGCATAACGGTCATCCAGCACCGCGCCCTCCGGGTGCTTAAGAACAACCTGGATACGGTCTTTGCGCCCCTGCTCTTGCAGACCCCTAGAATGCGCCCAAACTGCGTCATTGCAGCAACCACAGGAGCTTCGGCCATGAACGACCGCGTCACCACCCTCGACACTTCCACCGGCTACGGCCAGGCATTGCCGCAGGCTGAACGCCAACGCGTGCTGCGCAATACCTCCTGGCTGTTGGCATTGAGCCTGCTGCCCACCGTGCTGGGCGCTTGGCTCGGCGTCAGCACCGGCATCACGCGCTCGCTGACCGGCGGGCTCGGCCTGATCGTTTTCCTCGGCGGCGCGTTCGGTTTCATGTTCGCCATCGAGAAGACCAAGAACTCCGCAGCCGGCGTGCCGGTGCTGCTGGCCTTCACCTTCTTCATGGGCCTGATGCTGTCGCGCCTGATCGCGATGGTGCTCGGCTTCAAGAACGGCTCCGAACTCATCATGACGGCCTTCGGCGGCACCGCCGGCGTGTTCTTCGTGATGGCCTCGCTGGCCACCGTCATCAAGCGCGACCTGTCGAGCATGGGCAAGTTCCTGTTCGTCGGCGCCATGGTGCTGGTGGTTGGAGCTGCCATCAACGTGTTCATCGGCTCGACCACAGGCATACTGGTCATTTCGGTGGCGGCCATCGGCATCTTCTCGGCCTACATGCTCTATGACCTGAAGCAGATCATGGACGGCGGCGAGACCAACTACATCACCGCAACGCTGGCGCTCTACATGGACCTGTTCAATGTGTTCCAGAGCCTGCTGGCCCTGCTCGGCATCTTCGGCGGCGAGCGCGACTGATCACGCAGAAGCGAGCTTCGCCAAGAACAAAGGGCCCCGAGGGGCCCTTTTTCATTCCAGGTCGAACACCGCAATCGACTCGACGTGCGCGGTGTGCGGGAACATGTTGATCACGCCCGCGAAGGTGCATCGGTAGCCACCTTGATGCACCAGCAGGCCGGCATCACGCGCCAGCGTCGATGGATTGCAGCTCACATACACGATGCGCTTCGGCGGCGTCCAGCCGTCGGTGCGAAGCTCGGGTTGCTGATGCAGGTCGGCCATCGCCTTGGCGAGCGCGAAAGCGCCCTCGCGCGGCGGATCGACCAGCCACTTCTCTGCGCTGCCGTCGGCCACCAGCATGGCCGGCGTCATCTCGAAAAGGTTGCGCGCCACGAACCGGGTCGCCGACAGCGCCCGTCGCGCGCTCGTTGCAGGCTGGTTCTTCTTGAAATTGTCCGTCGCGCGCGCCACCAGCGTATCGCTGCCTTCGATGCCCAGAACCTCGCGTGCCCGGCTCGCCAGCGGCAAGGTGAAATTGCCGAGCCCGCAGAACCAGTCGATCACGCGTTCGTCGGATTGCACATCCAAGAGGCGAAGCGCCTTGCCCACCAGCGCGCGGTTGATGTGCGGATTGACCTGGGTGAAATCGGTGGGCTTGAACGGCATCGTGACGCCGAATTCGGGCAGCCGATACGCGAGCGGCATGCCGCCCTCTTCCAGCAGCTTGACCGTCTCCGGCCCCTTGGCCTGCAGCCACCACTGGACGCCCTCGTTCTGCGCCGCAAAAGCCTTCAGCCGGTCGATGTCGGCGCCAGACAGCGGCTCCAGGTGCCGCAGCACCAGCGCGATCGCGCCAAGCGCGATCGCGCCAAGCGCCGTCGACTCCGGCGCGTCGCCGCAGGCCAGCTCGATCTGCGGGCAGGTCTCGCGCGCATCCATCGAGCCGATCAGCGCGCGCAGCGGCATCAGCCTCTCACTGACCCGCTTCGGCAGCACGGGGCACACCTGCATGTCGACCAGGTAGCGGCTCTTGCGCTCATGGAAACCGATCAGCACCGTGCCCTTCTTGACCACGTGGCGCACCGAGAGCCGCGCACGGTAGCGGTAGTGCCAGGCCGGCCCTTCGAGCGGCCGCAGCACGTTCTCCGGGCGCACCTTGCCCAGATGCCACAGGTTGTCTTCGAGCGCGCGCTGCTTCACGGCCACCTGGGCGGCAGCGTCCAGATGCTGCATCTTGCAGCCGCCGCACGCACCAGTGTGCAGGCCGAAATGCGGGCATCCCGCGCGCACCCGCTGCGACGATTCGCGCCGGATGGTGGTGACCGTGCCCTGCTCCCAGTTGTTCTTGCGGCGATGGACGTTGAACTGCACTTCCTCGAAAGGCAATGCGCCTTCGATGAACACGACCATGCCGTCGGCCTTGTGGGCGACGCCTTGCGCGTCGAGGTCCAGCGATTCGACCTGCAGCCATTCTTCGCCGGGATTCGTGGGGACTTTCTTTTCTTCGATGGATTCCGTCATCCCCCGATTGTCTCAGTGCGGTCGCCCCCTCTTTTCGCGCCGCTAGAACAGCGCGTCCCGTCCGACACCCGAGCGTGCCAGCTGCCGCCGCATCTTGGCGAGCGCTTCGTTCTGGATCTGCCTGACGCGCTCCCGCGTGAGGCCCAGGCGAACGCTCAATACCTCGAGCGTTTCGGGCTCGCGGTCATGCAGGCCATAGCGCCCCTCCAGCACTTCGCGCTCGCGTGCATCGAGGGCGTGGACCCATTGGTCGAGAAGACGCTCCACTTCGTGCGTCTGGGTGACACCGGTCGGATTCCCCTGCTCGTCGTCGGACGCGACGGTGTCGGCCAGCGTGAAACCCTCTTCCCCGCGCGTATCGCCCGCATCGAGCGAGCGTGGCGCTTCGGAGAGCGCCAGCAAATCGGCCACCGCCTGCACGTCGCGGCCGAGCAGCGCGGCGATGTCTTCCACGCGAACGCCGTCGGGCCGGTGCGCAAGAAATTCCGCATCGCCTTCGAGAGTGCGGCGGGCCCGCAGCACCTGTTGCAGTTCACGCACCACGTGCACCGGCAAGCGGATCGCGCGCGCCTGGGTCATGACCGCGCGCTCGACCGACTGGCGGATCCACCAGGTCGCATAGGTGGAGAAACGAAAGCCGCGCTCGGGCTCGAACTTGGTGATGGCATGCATCAGCCCGAGGTTGCCCTCCTCGATCAGGTCCGACAGCGGCACGCCGCGGCCCAGATACCCCTTGGCGATGTTGACCACGAGCCGCAGGTTGTGCTCGATCATCGATTGCCGGGCCGCGAAATCGCCGGCGCGTGCGGCGCATGCGGTCTGGAATTCCTGGTCGGGCGTGAAGAGTTCGGTGCGCCGGACCTGGCGCAGGTAGATGGTCAGCGCGTCTGCGCCTTCGCCGCCGATCAGCTCGGCCATGGCACCGTTGGACAGTGCCGCGTGAATCGCTATGGAATCGGCTGCGCGATCGGCCGGAAGCGCCTCTTCGCCGGTCGCTTCCTTGTCGTCGCCGTAGGACCGGCTACCCCTGCCCACCAGCCCGCGCACGGGCAGCGTGCGGCGGGGGCGGGAGGCAGCCATGGCATCACCGACCGGGCAGGTAGCGTGAAGGGTCGACGGGCTTGCCCTGGCGGCGGATTTCGAAATGCAGCTTGACGCGATCCGCATCGCTGTTGCCCATTTCGGCAATCTTCTGGCCCTTCTGAACCGACTGGTCTTCCTTCACGAGCAGCGTCTGGTTGTGCGCATACGCGGTCAGGTAGGTGTTGTTGTGCTTCAGGATGATCAGGTTGCCGTAGCCGCGCAACCCGGCGCCAGCATAGACCACGCGCCCGTCGGCGGCAGCCAGCACGGGGTCGCCTGCCTTGCCGCTGATGTCGTAGCCCTTGTTCTTGGCTTCATCGAAGCCCGCGAGCAGCGAACCGCTTGCAGGCCAGATCCAGCCGAGGTCTTCGTCGCCCGAGCTTCCGCTGCCTGGACCTGCCGGAGAGGCCGTCACCGGCGCGGCCGGTTTGGCTGCTGCTGCGCCGCTCGCGGCCGTTGCAGGTACCACCGCGGGCTGCGGCGTCACGGGCTTCGTGGTCGCGCCTTCGGGGCTCGCGGGCATCGGCACCGGTGCCGCCGCCACAGCCGTGCCTGGGCCGGCCGGCGGAATCACGCGCAAGACCTGGCCGACTTCGATCAGGTCGGGGTTGTCGATGTTGTTCCAGCGAACGATGTCCTGCCAGCGCTGGCCTGTCTCGTTGCCGATGCGGCGAATGGTGTCGCCGGGACGCACGGCGTAATAGCCCGGCTTGCCGTAGTTCTCGATACCGGGGAGCGGCTTGCCGTTGGCGTCGGTGGTGATGGGAGGACCACCCGGCGTCGCACCGGGTGCGCGCGTCATGGTGCCGCGGTCTTCGACGGGTGCCGGCCCGCGCGGTGCGGAGCAGCCCGCGATCACGAGCACAACGGCCAACGTGATGCCCGCGAACAAACTCCGATTGCCAAAACCCTGCATTTGTTATTCCTTCAAGCGATGCCTGATTTTAGGGGGACAAAGTGAACGGCCTCAAGAATGAGGCGTTCGAGCCCGCGTGGGGTCTTGTCGATGACGACAAGGGCTTGGCCACCGCTCGCGGAATGGGTCGGCGCAACGATGCGCCCGCCCACCGCGAGCTGTGCAATCCAGGCCTCTGGAACGGCCTCGCCACCTGCCGCGGCGATGATGCCCGCGTAGGGCGCGCCTTTGGCATAGCCCACCATGCCGTCGCCCAACATCAGGTGCACTGTGACCAGCCGGAAGTGCCGCAGGTTGGCGCGCGCACGCTCATGCAGGCTCCTGAGACGCTCGATGCTGTAGACCTCGGTGGCCACATGGTTCAGCACGGCCGCCTGATAGCCGCAGCCGGTGCCGATTTCAAGCACGCGCCCCAGGCGGGCCTGCGGCTTTCCAGCCAGCGCGGGCGCGCCCAGCAGGAGCTCGATCATGCGGGGACCACACTGGGCTTGGAGATCGTCTGCCCCAGGCCGATCGGCAGGCTGGTGTCTTCGTAAGCCTGGTTGACCAGCGCGCTGTCGACAAAGCGATGCCTGTCGACAGCGCCCATCGCGCGCAGCACGCGCGGATCGGAAATGCCCTGCGCCGCGAGCTTCTGCACCATGCGCGCGCGCACGGCATCGGAAGCCATCGAGGGCGTGGTCGGCACCATGGGCGTGGCCGGCACGGCAGGCATGCGCCCGCGCGTGGCAGCCGAAGCGGTGGGTGTCAGGCGAACCGGAAAACTGGGCCGTTGCGTGGCCATGTCAATTGCCGAGACGGGCCACCGTCTCGCGCCATTGCCCCAGGTTGGCGTGGTCGGTCAGGGCGATCTGCAACGGCGTCAGGGCGATGTGGCCGGCGGCGGTGGCGTGAAAGTCGGTGCCTTCGCCGCTGTCCTTCGCGCCGCCTGCGCCTGCGATCCAGTACATCGTCTCGCCGCGCGGACTGTCCTGCGTGATGACCTTCTCTGCCGAATGGCGGCGGCCGAGCCTGCAGACCTTGACGGGCTTCAACTCGTCGAAAGGCCGGTTCGGCACATTCACGTTGAGCAGAAAGGCGCCGCCATCGAGCATTCGTTCGCGCTCGACCTGCTGAACCAGCCGTCGCGCCACCTGTGCGGCCGCATCCACATGCGCCCAGCCTTTTTCGATCTGCGAGAAAGCGATGGCCGGAATGCCGAACAGATAGGCCTCCATGGCCGCGCCGACGGTGCCTGAATAGATGGTGTCGTCGCCCATGTTGGCGCCGTTGTTGATGCCGGAGACCACCAGGTCGGGCCGATAGCCGAGCAATCCCTTGAGCGCGATGTGGACGCAATCGGCCGGCGTGCCCGTCACATAGCGAAAGCCGTTGTGCGCGGTGTGCACGTAAAGCGGTGCAGCCAGGGTCAATGCATTCGACTTGGCGCTGTTGTTGTGTTCGGGAGCGACCACCTCGACGTCGGCGATGTCCTTGAGTGCGTCATGCAAAGCGACGATGCCCGGCGCCTGGAAGCCATCGTCATTGGAAATAAGTATCTTCATGGTGCTTTTCGGTGCACCGGATTGTAGGCGTCGGGTGCGTCGCAGCAGGGGCAAGGGCGCCCCGCCGCGACCCCTATCATGCCCGCAGTCATTGCCTCAACATTACCTATTCGAAGGAGACCCGAGCATGCACGCATGGCTTTGCGAAAACCCCATTGGCGTCGACGCGCTGACCTGGAAAGAACTGCCCACACCGACGCCGGGCCCGGGCCAGGTGCTGATCGAAATCAAGGCGGCCAGCCTGAATTTCCCCGATCTGCTGATCGTGCAGAACAAATACCAGATGAAGCCGCCCCTGCCCTTCGTACCCGGATCGGAATATGCGGGCGTCATCCAAGGCAGTGGGCGAAGGCGTGACGCACCTCAAGGTCGGGCAGAACGTGGCCTGCCTGTCGGGCACCGGCGGCTTCGGTACGCATACGCTGGCACCCGCGGCGCTGTGCATGCCGCTGCCCGAAGGTTTCGGTCACGTCGATGCGGCCGCATTTATCATGATTCATGCCACCTCGTGGCATGCCTTGATGGACCGCGCGCAAGTCAAGGCCGGCGAAACCGTGCTGGTGCTTGGCGCGGCCGGTGGTGTGGGCACTGCGGCCATTCAGATTGCAAAGGCAGCCGGCGCGAAAGTCATTGCAGCGGCCTCCACCGACGAGAAATGCGAACTCTGCAAGTCCATTGACGCCGACGCCACGATCAACTACACCACGCACGCGCTGCCCAACGGCTTTCGCGATGCCATCAAGGCCGCCACCGACGGCAAGGGCCCCGATGTCATTTACGACCCGGTGGGTGGAGATTTTGCAGAGCCCGCTTTTCGCTCGATCGCGTGGCGCGGTCGCTATTTGGTGGTGGGTTTTGCATCCGGCCCCATTCCGTCGCTCCCATTGAATCTGACCTTGCTGAAAGGCGCTTCGCTGGTGGGCGTGTTCTGGGGCGATTTCGCCAGACGCGAACCCAAGGCCAATGCGCAGATGATGGCCGAATTGGCGCACTGGTACGGTCAGGGAAAGATCAGGCCGGTGATCGACAGCACGATGCCGATGGCGGAATTGAAGGCCGCGTACGCCCACATGGGTTCGCGCGGCGTCAAAGGAAAACTCGTCATGGTGAACTGAGCGCACTGCGCTTCAACGACCAATAAAAAAAGCCCGCTTTCGCGGGCTTTTTTTATTGGGTTTAACCCTGAGAGTCGGGACGTGCTTACTTGATCTCGTAATCGGAAAGCGACTTGCCCGCGGCCAATGCTTCGGTGACCCAGCGCGGCTTGCGGCCGCGGCCGCCAGACCAGGTTTCGCCCGTCGGACCGCGGTATTTGGCTGCAGCCTTGGGCGAAGCGGCACCAGCGCTGCGTTTGACCGCTGCACCGCGACCGGTGAGTTTCAGATCGGAGGCCGTCAAACCATATTCGGCGATCTTCTTGCGCAACTCTTCGATCACGCCCGCGCGTTCATGGTTGCGCAGGTCTTCGGCCTGCTTGCGCAATTGCGCAATCTGCTCGTCGTGCTTCTTGATCTGGGAATTGATATCGGCAAGGGTCGAAGCCATTGTTGGACTCCTGAAAATTGAAAACGGGTGGATTTTAATTCAATTTAAATTTGCCACAAGCATGCCGCTGGAAGAAAAAAGCGGGCGTTCATTGCGTTAATGCAACAACGCGCAACGTAAAGCGCACCCGTTTGGGTGCGTTTTATATCCGGACGAGAGGGAAAAAGTTTGCTGCGCGCTGCGGCAAGAAGCAGCGGCTGGAAATGACAACGCCGGGGCAAGCCCGGCGTTGGAATCCCTTGAATGCTATTGAGCAATAGCGCAAAGGAGGTATTTCTTGGGGTGGCTGATGGGACTCGAACCCACGACGACCAGAATCACAATCTGGGACTCTACCAGCTGAGCTACAGCCACCGCAGAGCCCACAATTATAGCGGGAAAAATTGCGGTTTCGACGGGCGAGGCCAACAGCGTGGCCTGAAATTCACATTCAGCCCGCCGCCAACGGTCCCATCGGTGCAACACCCTCCTTGATCTTGATCGAACCGTCGGACCGTTCGCAGGTACCGATCAAGAGCCCGCTCGCGACCGCGTGGTCGCGCAACACCCCGAACACCTCGTCGCGGCCAGGCGCTTCGGAAAACGCAGGCGTGCCGGCCAGTGCAAACAACTGGAAGGCATAGCGATGCACCCCATGGCCGGGCGGTGGGTCTGGCGGCAACCAGGTCGGCTGCAGGCTCGAGTTGCGCCCGACATGCAGGCCGATACCTTCTTGGTCGCGACTGGGGATGGCCGCTTCGGGCAACGCGCTGCCCGCAGGCGACAAGTCGACGACGATGGCATGCACCAATGGATTCGGCGTGGGCGAGTCGGCGTCTTCGACGATCAGCAGCAATGACGCCACGCCGGAAGGCAAGCCGTCCCATTGCAGCGGCGGCGAAAGACCTTCGCCGTCAGCCGTATAGCGCGATGGCAGCGGCGCGTGGTCCGCAAAGGCCACGCTGGTCAGGACAATCGACGCCATCCCCTCCCGCAGGCCGAGCGTGTTGAAAACAATACTGTCCAGACCGGCGCGCACACCTTGCAACGCACGACCGACCGCCTCAGGCAACTTTTCAAGCATGCAACGGATAGCCCCGCGATCGGCCTCGCGTTGTAGGACGCAACAGCGCACTCACCATGGCGGCCAGCGGCAAAACTTCTCGTTCACATGTTCGATGTGCATCATCGAAGCCGGCATGCAGATGGCTCCGCTATCATGACCGCGGCCCGCGCAGACGGGCATGGCTTTTCGCCACCTCCACTTCACCAAAGGAATTTCTTCATGAGCATCGTCTGGACTATTCTGATCGGGTTCGTCGTGGGTCTGGTGGCACGCGCCGTCAAGCCGGGCGACGATTCCGCCGGCTTCATCGTGACCACGATCATCGGCGTCGCGGGTTCGCTGATCGTGACGTACGTCGGTCAGGCCATGGGCTGGTACACCGCAGGCCAGGGCGCCGGCTTCATCGCCTCCGTGCTGGGCGCGATCGTGCTGTTGATCATCTACGGCCTGATCAAGCGCAAGAGCTGATCCCCGCGCGGCCTTGCCGCCGCCGCGGCAGCGCGGCAAGGTCGCGAACCCGATGCCCCACAAGCCACGCGCCAAGCACCACGTCTATGTGGTCGAGCTCGACGATCGCGTGTGGAACAGCGGTCGCTTCAGGCGCGCCAACCCCGACTACCAGCTCGGCAAGCCCTTCGTCTACGTGGGCATGACCGGCCTGGACCCCGACATCCGCTTCGACAAGCACAAGGCCGGCATCCAGGCCAACAGCTTCGTTCAGGAGTTCGGCTTGCGGTTGCTGCCCGCGCTCTACGAACGCTACAACCCGATGCCTTATGACGACGCGCGCCTGATGGAGGTCGACCTCGGCATCGCATTGCGCAAGGCCGACTACGGCGTCTGGCAGGCCTGAGGCGCCGCGCGGCGCCCATCATCAAGAATAGGTGACCCAGTCCTCGTACGCCGGGCCGTCGAGATGCGGCAGCGTGTTGTAGGTCACGAGCATGTGCCGCTTCGGCGTGAAGGCAAACTCGGTCACCGAGGTGTTGCAGATGCGCAGGTTGAGTTCGATCGTCGTCTCGGCGCTCGTACCCAGCACATGGCCGACCGCGGTACTGATCGGCCCCCCGCTCGACACCACCAGCACCTTCGCACCATGATGCCGATCGCGCACATGATCGAGCGCCGTCGTCACGCCCGCCAGGAAGTCGACATAGCTCGGCATGCCGACCGGCTTTGTCTTGCCCTGCATCCACGCACCCAAGCCTTCACGCAGCAGGCGGAAGTGATGGCGGTACATCTCGGGCGAATCGGGCTTCTCGAGCTTGCCCTCATGGATCGTGGCGATCACCGCCTCGCTGTCGTACTCATTGAGTCCGGGCCACGGCAGCACATCGTCGCGCTGCAGCCCCAGGCCCTTGGCAATACCCTCCCAGGTCTGGCGGTGCCACTTCAAGGTACCGGTGATGACAGCGTCGAACTGCATGCCGCGCTCACGCCAGTATTCGCCGAGGCGCACGGACTGTTGGTGTCCGAGTTCGCTCAGGTTGTCATAGTCGGCGGCGCCAAAACTGGCCTGCCCGTGGCGCACGAGATAGAGGGTTCCCATGCGTGCGATTCTGGCAAGAAGCGCAGGCAGCGCTTGTCCCACGTGCGACCAAAAAAAGAGCCTGGGTCATCGACCCAGGCTCTTTTTGCGATCCCTCGCCTGTCAGCGAGCTGCGGTGGGAGCCAGCGTGTCGGCCGGCTTCGGCACCAGAATCTCTGCCTTGAAACGGGCCTTCAACAGGTTGTAGTAGGCCGTAGCTTCGGCAGCGGTCACGGACTGGTCGACCTGCGTGCTTGCCTGCTGCGCCTGTTCAGGCGTCGGCGGCGTGCGCGGAACGACCTTGGTCACGCGGACCACCGCATAACCCTGCGTGCCCAGGTCCACGCCGACCAGCGCGGGCAGCTTGGCGGCATCGGCGCGCAGCGCAGCATCGATCACCGGAACAGGCTGGGACTGCGCCTCGGTGCGCGAGACCGTGACAGGAGCGCCGAAGGTCGCACCGTCCGCCTTGGCGGTCCACGCTGCAAGCTTGGCTTCGCCTTCGGTCTTGGCAAGCACCGCGGCGCGTTCGGTCACGAGCTGCGCGCGGATCTTGTCCTTGACTTCGGCCAGCGGGACCGGATGCGCGGGCGTGTACTGGGTCACGCGCCCCGAGGCGAGTTGGCTGGAGCCGACCTCGACGGACTCGGTGTTCTGCTTGCGCTGAAGCGAGTCGTTGGCAAACAGCGCACTCAGGAAGTTGCGACTTGCCAGCGGACCGGTGGCGCCCGGTGCAGGCGTGCGCGCAACGTTGCTGGCCGTCTGGATCGTGAGCTTCAGCTTTTCGGCAGCGGGCTTGAGGCTGTCGGGCTGCTGGTACACCGCATCGGTGAACACTTTGGCCGCCTTCGCGAATTCCTGTGCGGCCTGCTGGGCGCGGACCTCGTTCTCGATGGTGGCGCGCACCTGCTCGAAAGGTGGCACCACGGCCGGCTTGATGTCGGCCAGCAGGATGATGTGATAGCCGAATTCGGTTTCGACGATGCCGCTGATCTCGCCCTTCTTGAGTGCGAACATGGCGTCTTCGAAAGGCTTGACCATCGCGCCCTTGGTAACGAAGTCGAGGTCGCCGCCCTTCTCCGCGGAATCGGGGTCCTGCGAATTCTTGCGTGCCACATCGGCAAAGGTGTTGGGCGCCTTCTTCACGTCGGCCAGCAGTTGCTCGGCCTTGGCCTTGGCCTTCGCGCGGTCGGCGGCGGACATGCTGGCCGGCGCGGTGATCAGGATGTGGCTGGCGCGGCGCTCTTCCTTCGTGCCGAAGCGCGAAGTGTTCTGCTCGTAGTAGGTCTTGAGATCGGCCTCGTTGACGACGACGTTCTTCTTGGCCGCGTCGAGGTCGAGCACGATGTACTCGATGCTGGCCTGCTCGGGCGCCTGGAACTGCGACGTGTGGTCCTTGTAGTAGGCCTCGACGTCGGCGTCGCTCACCGTGACCTTCGATGCGAAGCTCTCGGGGCTGAAGCGCGCCACCTGGATTTCGCGGCGGTCGTAGAAGGCATTGACCGTGGCGGCCACCAGGGCAGGTGGCGTGAAGGTCGTGCCCGAAACGCCCAGCAGCACCTGCTGCGTGGTCATGTCGGCACGCACCGACGCCTCGTACTGCTCGGGCGTGCGGCCGGTCACGCGCTGGAAGGTTTCGCGATCGAACTTGCCGTCGGGCGTGCGGAACGAAGCCAGGCCCGGGTCTTGCGCAAAGATCCGGCCCAGCCGGTCCTCGGACACCGTCATGTTCGACTTGGCTGCCGCTGCAGCCAGCACGCGGTCGCGCACCATGCGCTCCAGCGTTGCATAGCGCAAGGCGTCGGAATCGAGCACCGTCGGATCGACGTTGGGCGACTGCTGGCGGATGCGGTCCGTCTCGACGCGGTGCTGCTGATCCCACTCGGGCTTCGTGATGTCGTGGCCCTCGATACGGGCAACTTTCTCGTCGCGGGCGGCGCCTTGATAGCGCTCGACACCGAAGAGCACGAAAGAGGGAATGATCAGCAAGAACAAGAAAATCATGACGATCTTGTTGTACTTGCGGAAGAAATCAAACATGCTTGAACACTCTTTTTCGACGGATGTCGGACGGCAATAAAAAAGGCGAACTGGTGTTCGCCTTTGCATCGGGTGGTGGTGGGTGCTGAGGGGCTCGAACCCCCGACCTACGCCTTGTAAGGGCGCCGCTCTACCAACTGAGCTAAGCACCCCACCGGGAATACTCTCCGAGTCTACGTCTTTAGTTGAGCGCGTCTTTCAGCGCCTTGCCCGGACGGAACTTCAGAATCTTGGCTGCCTTGATTTTAATCGCGTCGCCGGTGCGGGGATTGCGACCGGTGCGTGCGGCCCGTTTACCGACTGCGAAAGTGCCGAAACCGACGAGCGACACGGAGCCGCCCTTTTTGAGCGTGGTACGAATGGCGCCAATGGTGGATTCGAGCGCGCGGGTGGCGGCTGCTTTGGAAATATCGGCGTTCTTTGCGATGTGCTCAATCAGTTCGGTCTTGTTCACAAGGGCCCCTTGTAGAGAAAAAGTTGGTCGGCTTCCGTCAGCTGCGACCTGGCCGCGAGTGGTGCGACTCAAGAGCCTGGCAGGCCTGACGCCTCGGCAGCGCACTGCCAGCGAGGATTACAACCACTGGTCTGCAGGGTGTCAATAAGACACGAGGCCATGCAGCGCAGCGGAGCGCGCGATTTTAGGGGCGTTTCGTCGCGCACTTTCCAGGACGTTTCGTGAAGTACTTTTCAAAGCGCCTCGGCAATCGCCTTTCCGAGGTCGCTGGTGCTCGCGTTCCCCCCGATATCCGGGGTACGCGGTGCTCCGCTTTGGGGCGCGAGCACCTTTTCGATGGTCGAGAGGATCGCGTCGTGCGCCTTCTTGTGGCCCAGGAACTCCAGCATCATCGCGCCGCACCAGATCTGGCCGATCGGGTTCGCAATGCCCTTTCCGGCAATGTCGGGAGCCGAGCCATGCACCGGTTCGAACAGCGAAGGCGTGGTGCGCTCAGGGTTGAGGTTGGCGCTCGGCGCGATGCCGATGGTGCCGGTGCAGGCCGGTCCGAGGGCGGAGAGGATGTCGCCGAACAGGTTGCTCGCCACCACCACGTCGAAGAAATCGGGGCGCTGCACGAAGTGCGCGGTGAGGATGTCGATGTGGAACTTGTCGAGCTTCACGTCGGCGTAGTTCTTTGCCATCTCGGCCACGCGCTCATCCCAGTACGGCATGGTGATCGAGATGCCGTTCGACTTGGTGGCGCTGGTCAGGTGCCTCTTGGGCCGCGACTGTGCGAGCTCGAACGCGAACTTGAGTACGCGGTCGACACCCACGCGCGACATCACGGTTTCCTGCACCACGATCTCGCGCGGCGTGCCTTCGTACATGCGCCCGCCGATGCTCGAGTACTCGCCTTCGGTGTTCTCGCGCACGATGTACATGTCGATCTCGCCGGGCTGGCACGGCGATCCGTCGCGCCGCACCACGGGCGCGATGATGCCGGGCATCAGCCGCGCGGGACGCAGGTTGACGTACTGGTCGAACTCGCGGGGAAACAGCAGCAGCGAGCCCCAGAGCGACACGTGGTCGGGAATCTTCTCGGGCCAGCCGACTGCGCCAAAGTAGATCGCGTCGTGGCCGCCGATCTGGTCTTTCCAGTTGTCAGGCAGCATCTTGCCGTGCTTCTCGCAATAGTCCCAGCTCGAGAAATCGAAGTGGTCGAACTTCAGGTCGATGCCGAATTTGCGCGCCGCAGCATCGAGCACGCGCAGCCCCTCGGGCATGGTTTCCTTGCCGATGCCGTCGCCGGCGATGACTGCGATTCTCTGGGTGCTCATGGTTGGGCTCCTGCTTGTTGGGTTGGGGGAAGAAAAAATTCCAGCGCCTCAGCGAGCAGCTCGCGGGGGGCTTCTTCGGGAACGTAGTGGCCGCACGGCAAGGCGCGGCCCGACACATCGGCGGCACGTTCGCGCCACAGCGTCAGCACGTCGAAGGCGCGCCCTACCGCCCCGTGCTCGCCCCACAGCACGCGCAGCGGCTGCATGAGCCGCCGGCCAGCCGCAATGTCGGCGCGGTCGTGCACGAGGTCGATGGTGGCGGAGGCGCGGTAGTCCTCGCAAATGGATGCGGCCGTGCCTGCGATGGCGGCACAGCGTTCGTACTCGGCCAGCACTGCGGGCGCGAAAGGCGCGAGGCCAGCATGCCGCCCGCCCATCACGCTGCGCACGTAGCGCACGGGGTCCGAAGCGATCAGCGCCTCGGGCAGCGGCGGCGGCTGGATCAGGAAGAACCAGTGCCAGTAGGCCTTTGCGAATGCCTCGGAGGTGTTCTCGTACATCGCGAGCGTGGGTGCAATGTCGAGCAGCAGCATCCGCTCGACAGCCGCTGGATGGTCCGCCGCGAGCCGGTGCGCCACGCGCGCGCCGCGATCGTGGGCCAGCACGCCGAAGCGCGCGAAGCCGTGGTGCTGCATGGCAGCGAGTGCATCGAGCGCCATTTCCCGTTTGCCATAGACCACATGGTCGGCATCGGCCGCCGGCCGGCCCGAGTCGCCATAACCACGAAGGTCCACCGCGACCACCGTGAACCGCTCGGCCAGCGCGGGTGCCACGCGATGCCAGATCGCATGCGTCTGCGGATGACCGTGCAGCAGCAGCAGCAAAGGCGCGCCGCGCCCCCCGATGCGGCCATGGATGCGCACGCCGTTGCGCTCGATGTCGAAGGTGGGAAAGGTGAGGCAGGAGGCAGTCACGGCAACGATTGTGCGTTGCGCCCCGGCGATCATCAAGCAACAATCAGCCAATTCATACTTTCCGAATTGACATGAATCCATCCTCGCTGGAACGCAGCGATCTCGAACTGGTGCTGGCGATTCGCGACCAGGGCAGCCTGGCGGGCACGGCTGCCACGCTCGATGTCGTGCCCTCCGTCATCACCAAGCGGCTCGGCGCGCTTGAGACTCGCCTCGGGCAGCGCCTGTTCGATCGCACCACGCGGCGGCTCAGTGTCACCGCCGAAGGCGAAGCGGTCTGCCTGCACGCGCGCACGCTGCTCGAAGGCTTTGCCGCGCTCGAGAGCGAACTCGGCGAACGGCAGAACGAGCTGGTCGGCACGATCCGCCTCGCCGCCACCTTCGGCTTCGGAAGGCGCTGGCTCGGGCCGACGCTGGCCGCCTTCCAGGCACGGCACCCTGCCCTGCAGATCGAACTGCTGCTGACCGAGCAACTGCCCGACTTGGGCGCCGAAGGCTATGACGGCGCGCTCTGGCTGTGGGCCGTGCAGCAGCACCGCGCGGCCGACTGGGTCACGCGCCGCATCGCACGCAACCAGCGCGTGCTGGCCGCATCGCCCTCGTACATCGCGCAGCACGGCATGCCAGCCACCGTCGATGCGCTGACCTCGCACGCCTGCCTGGTCGCACGCGAGAACGGCGACGTCAACCAGCGCCAGTTCGCGCTCTGGACGCTGCGCCACGCGCGCGACGGCAGCACGGCGCGCGTGCGCGTGCAAGGGCCGCTCGCCAGCAATTCGGGGGAGATGGTGCGCGACTGGTGCCTGGCGGGCCACGGCATCATGCTGCGCAGCCTGTGGGACATTGCGCCGCAACTCGCCACCGGTGAGCTGGTGCGCGTGCTGCCGCAGTACGCGATGCCCGATGCCGACATCCACTGGATCGCGCCCTGGCGCCCGAAGACGCCGCGTCGCGTGCGCCTGTTGCTCGACCATCTGGCGGAGCAGTTTCGCGGAGAGCCGTGGAAGCCGGGCAAGCCCGGTTCGCGCTGAAAGGAAAAGTGCCGGCTCAGCGCTCGCCGCGCACCACCAGGCTCACGCCGGCGGCCGTGAGCGCGATGCCCAGCAGCGTCGTCAGCGTGATCGGCTCGGCGAACAGCAGCCAGGCCATGACGGCCGTGCACGGCGGCACCAGGTAGAGCAGGCTCGTGACCGCGGTGACCGTGCCGCGCTGGATCAGCATGTAGAGCAGCGAGCTGCCGCCGAGCGACAGCGCCAGCACCGACCAGGCCATGGCACCGGTCGAATGCGCATTCCATTCGATGCCCTGCGACTCCATCGCGGCGAAGGGCAAGGTGACGAGCAGCGCCGCCGCCATCTGCACGGCACTCGCGCTGCGCACGTCGCAAGGCGCAACGAAGCGCTTCTGATACAGCGTGCCCGCCGTGATCGAAAGCAGCGCCATGACCGCGAGCCCCATCGTCAACGCACTGACCTCGGTGCCCTGCCCGAACTTGCGCGACACCACGAGCACCAGGCCTGCAAAGCCAAGAGCCAGCCCGGTCCACTGCCGCTGCGAGATGCGCCCGCCATTGAACGAAAGCCAGACGGCCGTGAGCACCGGCTGGATGCCGACGAGCAGCGCCACCAGCCCGGCCCCCATGCCGGCATGCACCGCCGCCCAGACCCCGCCGAGGTAACCCGCCTGCATCAGGACGCCGGTGACCGCCAGGTGCCCCCCATTGGGCGCGCTCTTTCGGCTAGGCGACCCGCGCCAGCGCGACCCAGATGCCGAAGCAAACGAGGGAAAGCGCATAGCGCACAGCCAGGAATTTGAGAGGCGGCGCATAGGGCATGCCATAGCGCGCCACGATGAAGCCCGTGCTCCAGATCAGCACGAAGACCGCCGGCATCGCGCGCAGCCAGCCCGAGCCGCCCGGGCCGCGTGCGGCGGCCGCCGACGTCATTTGGTGCGTGCCCGGATCTCGGGAATGGCCTTTTGCAGGTAATAGACCATCGACCAGACGGTGAGCACGGCCGAGATCCAGATCAGCCACTGGCCCCAGAGGCCCATGTCGATGACCTTGAACAGCCGCCCGTCATAGAGCAGGAAGGGAATCGCGATCATCTGCACGGTCGTCTTGACCTTGCCGATCATGTGGACCGCCACGCTCTTGCCGGCGCCGATCCGCGCCATCCATTCGCGCAGGGCCGAGATGGCGATCTCGCGGCCGATGATGATGAGCGCCACGAACACGTCGACGCGCTGCAGGTGCACCAGCACCAGCAGCGCGGCGCACACGAGGAACTTGTCGGCCACCGGATCGAGAAATGCGCCGAAGGCCGAGGTCTGGTTGAGCTTGCGCGCCAGGTAGCCGTCGAGCCAGTCGGTGGCCGCGAAGACGATGAACATGACCGTGGCGATCAGGTTGCGCATCGGCTCGGCCATCGGGAGGTAGAACACGCCGACGATCAAAGGGATCACGAGGATGCGCGTCCAAGTCATGATGGTCGGTAGGGTCCAGAACATCGCTTGATTGTGTCATGGCGGGATGACCCCGCAGGCGGGCCTATTTCTCGGTGTTTGCCTCAGTGCAAGGCCTTGTAGATTTCCTCGGCCAGATCGGTGGCAATGCCCTCGACCGAGGCGATGTCTTCCACGCTCGCCGCCGCCACGCCGCGGATGCCGCCAAAGCGCTGCAGCAGGCGCGCCCGGCGCTTCGGCCCGATGCCCGGAATGTCTTCCAGCTGGCTGCCGCCCACCCGCACCTTCGCGCGCTTGGCCCGCATGCCCGTGATGGCGAAGCGGTGCGCCTCGTCGCGGATCTGGGCCACCAGCATCAGTGCGGCAGAGTCCTTGCCCAGGTAGACCTTCTCGCGGCCATCGGCGAACACCAGCTCTTCGAGCCCGACCTTGCGGCCCTCGCCCTTCTCGACACCGACGATCAGCGACAGCGGCAGGCCCAGTTCGCTGAACACCTCGCGCGCCATCGACACCTGCCCCTTGCCGCCGTCGACCAGCACCAGTTCGGGCATGCGCGCGGTCCGGGTCTTGGGCGATGCGTCGCTGCCGTCGATGCCTTCGCTCTCGGCGTCGCCCGGCGGCAGCGCATCGGTCTCGGCCGCTATCGCCTCGGCCAGCTTGCCGTAGCGGCGGTGCAGCACCTGGCGCATGGCGGCGTAGTCGTCGCCGGGCGTGATGCCTTCGATGTTGTAGCGGCGGTATTCGCGGTTCTGCATCGTGTGGTGCTCGAACACGACGCACGAGGCCTGCGTGGCCTCGCCCGCGGTGTGCGAGATGTCGAAGCATTCGACGCGGAAATTGTCGAGATCGTCGGAGGCGAGTTCGAGCGCATCGGTCAACGCGCGTGTGCGCGCCTGCTGCGAGCCCTCTTCGGCCAGCAGCCGGGCCAGCTGCAGGCCGGCGTTCGTCTGGGCCATTTCGAGCCAGCGCCGGCGCTGCTCGTGCGGCTGGAACACGGCCGTCACGCGCGCGCCGGCCTGCTCGGAAATCGCCTCGATCAGTTCGCGGCTCACGAGCTCGCTCAGCACCAGCGTGGCCGGCACCGGCACGTCGATGTAGTGCTGGGCGATGAAGGCCTCGAGCACCTGCACCTCGATCGGATCGGCCGCGACCGGTGCCACGTCCTCTTCCACGTCTTCATCCATCTCGCCGTGGTGGATCTGCGCTGCGTCTTCCACATGCACGGGAAAATAAGGCCGGTCGCCCAGGTGGCGTCCACCACGCACCATCGCGAGGTTGACGCAGGCCTTGCCGCCCTGCACCTTGACCGCCAGGATGTCCACGTCCTTGTCCGAAGCGATCTCGATCGACTGCTGGTGCAGCATGCGCGAGATCGCCGACATCTGGTTGCGCAGCTCGGCCGCCTGTTCGAACTCGAGCTTCTCGGCATGCGTCGTCATGCGCTGCTCGAGCTTGGAGAGCACGAGCTGGGTGTCGCCCATCAGGAAGGCTTCGGCGCTGGCCACGTCCTGCGCATACGCCTCGGGCGCGATGTAGCCCACGCAGGGTCCGCTGCAGCGCTTGATCTGATAGAGCAGGCAGGGCCGCGTGCGGTTGGCATACACGGTGTCCTCGCAGGTGCGCAGCTTGAACACCTTCTGCAGCAGCTGGATCGATTCCTTCACCGCCCAGGCGCTGGGGTACGGACCGAAGTAGCGGTGCTTCTTGTCGACCGCGCCGCGGTAGTAGGCCAGCCGCGGGAAGGCGTGCGACGCGATCTTCAGGTAGGGGTAGCTCTTGTCGTCGCGAAACAGGATGTTGTAGCGCGGCTTGAGCGTCTTGATCAGGTTGTTCTCGAGCAGCAGCGCCTCGGCCTCGGAGCGCACCACGGTGGTCTCCATGCGCACGATCTTCGAGATCATGTGGCTGATGCGGGTGCCGCCGTGGCTCTTCTGGAAATAGTTGGCGACCCGCTTCTTGAGGTTGCGCGCCTTGCCCACATAGAGCACCGCGCCGGCCGCGTCGAAATAGCGGTAGACGCCCGGCAGCTGCGGCAGGGCCGCGACTTCGCTGAGCAGTTGATCTGAATGCACGTCTGACATGGCGGCTATTGTGGCGCGCACCGAAAACCCCGGTCGCGCGCCCATCGCAAACCCGGACGCCGCTGGAACGGAACGTGCAGAAGAATGCAGACGGGCGCGAGGAGCGCCCGTGCCTTTCCATACAAATAACCTATTCGGGAAACCTGCATGACAACCCAACGCGCCTGGTGGGCACTGACGCCCATCGCCCTCTCGCTGAGTCTCTCGGGATGCGGCGGCTCCAGCAACAATTCGCAGGACGCCGCGAACGCCTTGGCCACCATTGCCGCGATCAACGCGATCAACGCGATCAACGCGGCCAACCAGCCCCCGGCTGCGCCACCGGCCGCACCCGACAACGGCTGCCTCACGACGACTGGCAATGCGCCGGTGATCGTGGGCTCCGGCGACCCGGGCGATCCGGCGGCGCCCGAAGCGGCTTCGGGCTATGCGCCCGGCCACAAGCTGGTCTACGCCAAGACCTACATGGTGGTCGCGAACCACCCGCTGGCCACGCGCGCGGGCTGCGACGTCCTCAAGGCCGGCGGCAGCGCGGTCGATGCGGCGGTGGCGGTGCAGGCCGTGCTCGGCCTGGTCGAGCCGCAATCGAGCGGCCTGGGCGGCGGCGCGTTCATGCTCTATTACGACGCGGCGAAGAAAAAAGTGCAGGCCTACGACGGCCGCGAGACCGCACCCGCCGCGGCCACCGCCAACTATCTGCGCTACATCGACGACACCAACGACCAGACCGCGCCCAAGCTTGGCGGCCCGCGCGCGAGCGGCCGCTCCATCGGCACGCCCGGCGCCGTGCGCATGCTCGACATCGCCTACCAGGACCACGGAAAGCTGCCGTGGAAAGACCTCTTCGGCTACGGCATCACGCTGGCGTCCGACGGCTTCCTGATCGGCGGGCGCATGGCGGCGGCCATTTCGGGCTCTGCAACCAATCTGAAGCGCGACGCCGAAGCCACGGCCTATTTCTTCAACGCCGACGGCACGCCGAAGGCGATGGGCACCAAGCTGCAGAACCCGGCCTACGCCAAGACGCTCGCCACCATCGCCACGCAAGGCGCCAACGCCTTCTACACCGGCGACATCGCCAAGGGCATCGTCGACAAGATCGCCGTCACTGCCGCGGCCAACGACGGCTCGGCCATCACCCCCGGCAAGACCACGCTGGCCGACTTGGCCAGCTACACCGCCAAGCGCCGCGACCCGGTGTGCGGCACCTACCGCAACTACTACGTCTGCAGCATGTCGCCGCCGTCCTCGGGCGGCATCGCGGTGGTGGCGAGCCTGGGCATCCTCGAGACCTTCAACCTCGGTCTCTACAAGCCGACCGCGATCGACATCGAAGGCGGCCAGCCCACGGTGATGGGCGTGCACCTGGTGAGCGAGGCCGAGCGGCTGGCGTATGCCGATCGCGACAAGTACGTGGCCGACACCGACTTCGTTCCGCTGCCCGGCGGCAGCCCCGACTCGCTGACCAACAAGCCCTACCTGCAGGGCCGCGCCAGCCTCATCAGCCTGAGCCACAGCATGGGCACGGCCCAGCCTGGCAACCTGGGCGATGTGCCGCTGGGCATCGACAAGACCGAAGAGCACGGCACCACGCACTTCACCATCGTCGACAAGCAGGGCAACGTGGTCGTGATGACCACCACGGTGGAAAGCACGCTGGGTTCGTTCCACATGACGCAGGGTTTCATGCTGAACAACCAGCTGACCGACTTCGCGGCCAGCCCGGTCGACGCCAACAACGTGCCGGTGGCCAACCGCGTCGCGCCCGGCAAGCGCCCGCGCAGCACGATGGCGCCGACGCTGGTGTTCAGGAAGACCGCCGACGGCAGCATGGGCGAGTTCTTCATGGGCACCGGATCGCCGGGCGGCGGCACCATCATCCAGTACGTCGTGAAGACCGTGGTCGGTGCGCTGGATTGGGGCCTGGATGCCCAGCAAGCCACGTCGCTGGTCGATTTCGGGGCCACCAACAGCCCGACGACCAACGTGGGCGGCGAGCACCCGAACGTGGACACCACCAACTCGGGCAACAACGACGCGCTGGTGACAGGCCTGCGCGCGCTGGGTCACACGGTGTCGACCAGCGCCCAGTCGAGCGGCGTGAGCACCATCATCCGCGCGACCGTCGGCGGCAAGCCGGTGCTCACCGGCGGTGCGGACCCGCGGCGCGAAGGCATCGTGCTGGGCGATACCTACACGCCCTGAGCGGTACGCAGGGCAGGCGCGGCGCCTGCCCTCTGCCCGATTACTTCGCGACTTCCGACACCAGCCGGTACAGGAACTCGCGCCCGTCGTAGAGGCGCTGGATCTCGATGCGCTCGTCCAGCCCGTGCGCACGCGCGTCGGCCGGCTCGAGGAACATGCCCGTCACGCCATACATCGGAATGCCGGCGTTGCGGAGGAACCGGCTGTCGGTGGCACCGGTGCTCAGCGCGGGCACCACGGGCACGCCGGGCCACATCTGCTGCGTGAGCGACTCCACCGTCTTCACGAGGTCGCCGTTCAAGGGCGACGCCGGACTGCGCAGCGGCTTGCCCACGTTGCGCACCACGATCTTGTCGTTGCCGACCGCCTGGGTCAGCAGGCGCTCGATTTCCTCGGGGTCATCGTGCGGCAGGATGCGGCAGTTGACCGTGGCCTTGGCCGATTGCGGCAGCGCGTTCTCGGCATGGCCGGCCTGCACCATCGTCGCCACGCAGGTGGTGCGCAGCTGCGCGTTGTAGGCCGGATTGGCGATCATGCGTTCGATCACCGCGGCATCGGGGTTGCCGCCGCCGATGGCGCGCATGTCGTCGGCCAGCTGGCCCGTGGCGAACGGCGCGCTGCGCGCGAAGTAGGTCTTGGTGACGTCCGCGAGCTTGATCGGGAAGGCGTAGTTGCCCAGGCGCTCCAGCCCCGCCGACAACGCGTAGATCGGGTTGTTCTTCGTCGGGACCGAGCTGTGGCCACCCACGTCGCGCGCTTCGAGCATGTAGGTGGTGTACATCTTCTCGGCCACCTGCATGCGGTGCAGGTTGGGCTTGCCACCACGCAGCTCGCCGCCGCCGCCTTCGTTGATGCCGAACTCGGCCTGCAGCAGCTCGGGCTTGTTGCTGATGAGCCAGAAGGCGCCGTTGCTGAGCGCGTCGCCGCGCTCCTCGTCGGCGGTCAGCGCCAGGATGATGTCGCGGCTGGGCTTGAAGCCTTCCTGCTTGAGCTGCCCGAGCACCGACACCAGCGCCGAGGCCATGGCCTTGTCGTCGATGGCGCCGCGCGCCGTGAAGTAGCCACCGGTTTCCTGCAGCTTGAACGGATCGGTCTTCCAGTCTTCGCGCCGGGCCTCGACCACGTCGATGTGCGCCAGCAGCAGCAGCGGCTTCTTGCTGCCGTTGCCCTTGAAGCGCAGCACGAGGTTGCCCTTCTTCGGGAAGGGTTCGAAGATCTGGATGTCGCCGGGGGCGAAGCCCGATTCGATCAGGCGCTTTTCCATGGCGCGCGCCGCCAGCGTGTTGTCGCCCACCGAGTGGGAGGTGTTGATCTCGATCAGCTCTTTGTAGATGTCGTGAAAGCGCTGCTGCTGCGGCGTGAGCGACGTCGGCGCGGTGGTCGTCTGCGCCGAAACACCGGTCATGCCGATGATGCCGCACAAGGCCAGCGACAGGGCGAGCACGGTTCTCGCGGAACGAAGGGAAAACTGCGAACGGCGACGGGTCTGCATCCTCATGGTCTTTCTCTCTCCGGTGGTGGTTGTGGGGTCCAGCATAGCAAGCGGCTTCGGTCTGCGCCGCGCCAAAGACGGGCACACTCGCGGCCATGCAATGGGACATCTTCTGCAAGGTCATCGACAACCACGGCGACCTCGGCGTGTGCTGGCGGCTGGCCTGCCAACTGGCCGCACCCGGCGAACGCGTGCGCCTGTGGGTCGACGATGCGGCGGCGCTGCGCTGGATGGCGCCCTCGGGCTGCGACGGCGTGAGCGTGATCGACTGGCTCGACCCTGCCGCGGTGCAGAAAGCCGCGGCCGCGCCGGCGCCCGACGTGCTGATCGAGGCCTTCGGCTGCGAGCCGGCGCCGGAACTGATCGCAAGCTTCGCCGAATCGTCGGCGCCGGGCGGGCCGGAGCGCGCGTGGATCAACCTCGAATACCTGTCGGCCGAGCCGTATGTCGAGCGCCTGCATGGACTGCCCTCGCCGGTGTTCAAGGGGCCCGGTGCCGGATTGACCAAGCGCTTTTTCTACCCGGGCTTCACGCCCGCGACCGGCGGGTTGCTGCGAGAGCCCGACCTGATCGAACGCCAGGCGCGTTTCGACCGTGCCCAGTGGCTGGCGGCGCAACAGATTCCCTGGCGGGACGACGAACGCCTTGTCTCCCTCTTCTGCTACGAGCCTCCGGCACTGGCGGGCCTGCTGAATCAGTTGGCGGAGGGCTCCGAGCCGACGCGGCTGCTGGTGACGGCCGGCCGCGCCACACATGCGATCCAAACCCTCTTGTCGGGCCAGGAGCAATCGAATCGCCTGCCCCATGGGCACGGTGCGCTATCAATTTCATACTTGCCGTACCTCACGCAGCCGGATTTCGACCACCTGCTGTGGGCCTGCGACCTGAATTTCGTGCGCGGCGAGGATTCGCTCGTGCGCGCCCTCTGGGCCGGCGCGCCGCTGGTCTGGCAGATCTACCCCAAGGACGACGATGCGCACCACGTCAAGCTGAACGCCTGGCTGGACTGGCTCGGCGCCCCGCCCTCGCTGAGGCGTTTTCACCACGCCTGGAACGGGTTCGACGACAGCCCCTTGCCGCCCCTGGAAACGCTGGGACCTTGGCGGGCAACGGTTCAAATCGCACGCCAGCGGCTGCGTACTCAGGACGATCTGGTCACACAGCTGCGCCAGTTGGTCGCCGGAAAAAGCTAAAATAGTGAGCTTTGCGGATTTCGCCCGGGTTTCAAGCGCCCGAGATGCTCTCCGCCAAACCTGCCGCGGGACCTGTACCGCGGGGCCACCAAGTCGGCACGCATCGCCGATGGCCCCGTGCACCGAGCGGCCAAACATCCAGAGAACCTGTTATGAAAATCGCTCAAGAAATCCGCGCCGGCAACGTCATCATGCACGGCAAGGACCCGATGGTCGTCCTCAAGACCGAATACAGCCGCGGCGGCCGCAACTCCGCCACCGTGCGCATGAAGCTCAAGAGCCTGATCGCCAACTTCAACACCGAAGTGGTCTTCAAGGCCGACGACAAGATCGACCAGATCGTGCTCGACAAGAAGGAGTGCACCTACTCCTACTTCGCCGACCCGATATATGTCTGCATGGACACCGAGTACAACCAGTACGAAGTCGAAGCCGAGAACATGGGCGATGCCCTCAACTACCTCGAAGACGGCATGGCTGTCGAAGTGGTGTTCTACGACGGCAAGGCCATCTCGGTCGAACTGCCCACCAGCGTCGAGCGCGAAATCACCTGGACCGAGCCGGCCGTCAAGGGCGACACTTCGGGCAAGGTCATGAAGCCGGCCAAGATTGCAACCGGTTTCGAAATCGGCGTGCCGCTCTTCGTGGCGCAAGGCGACAAGATCGAAATCGACACCCGCACCGGCGAATACCGCAAGCGCGTCTGAGCGTCCCCGGCTGACCACCACCTTCAGAAAAGGCTCCGCAAGGAGCCTTTTCTGTTTGTTGGGCACGGCGGTTGCAACGCTGCACAATCCCCTAGGTCTTCCTGTCCGCGTCCCTCATGAACAACACGCACGATCTTCACGACAAACGCCTTGCCGACGCCTGGGCCACGCTCCGCGCGCATTCCGACAAGGGCATCCCGCTCGACCCCGATCCTTCGCGCATCGCCTTCGCCGACCCGGAGTTCCTGCTGCGCCGCGAAACGCGCGGCATCCGCATGCAGCTCGAGCTGATGAAACCCGACCTCGAGCAGCGCGAGCATGGCATCGAGAACATCGTGGTGGTCTTCGGCAGCGCCCGCTTTCGCAGCGAGGAAGATGTCGCCGCACTGATCGCGCAGGCCGAGGCCAGCGGCGACACCGTGGCGGCCGAGCGCTGGCGCCGGCTGGCGCGCAGCTCGCACTACTACGAGAAGGCCCGCGCCTTCGGCAAGCTGGTCGCGCAATACAGCAACAACAAGGAGCCGCAGGACAAGCTCTTCGTCTGCACCGGCGGCGGCCCCGGCATCATGCAGGCGGCCAACCGCGGCGCGCACGAAGGCGGCGGCATCTCGGTCGGCCTGGCGATCGCGCTGCCGATGGAAGAAGAAGCCAACCCCTACGTCACGCCGGCGTTGAGCTTCAAGTTCCACTACTTCGCGATCCGCAAGATGCATTTCATGATGCGTGCGAAGGCGCTGGTGGCGTTCCCGGGCGGCTTCGGCACGCTCGACGAGCTGTTCGAAGTGATCACGCTGGTGCAGACCAAGAAGTCGAAGCCGGTACCGATCGTGCTGTTCGGCTCGGACTACTGGAAGAAGCTGATCGATTTCGACTTCCTGGTCGACGAAGGCGTGATCTCGCCCGGCGACGTGAAGCTCTTCGAATACGTCGACGCGCCCGAAGACGCGTGGGACGCCATCAAGCGTTTCTACAAGCTCTGATCCGCGCGCGTTCAGCCGGCGTCGCAGTCGTCGACGACGTCCGGGTGCAGCGCCTGCTCAAAGAACCGCGTGAGCGCGCGGGCGCGCCGGCGGAGGTCGGCAACCGGGTCGCCGGCCGGCCCCATGGCCACCGCATCGTCGGCCACGCCGTGCAGTGCGTTGAACAGGATCACGGCCGTCAGGGTCGCGTCTTCCACTTCCCACACGCCTACGGCATCGCCCTGCTTCAGCAAGGCCACGAGCTGCGTGATGACCGCGTTGTCGTTGCGCATGCGCCGGTATTCGGGCCGGTATTCGTGGAAGACCACGTCGTGCAAGGCGACGTTGTCGAGGTAGGTTTCGAGCCCCGTCTCCACCCAGGCCCTGAGGCGCGCATGGTGGTTGTCGGGGCGATGGCGGTCCATGGCATTCTGCAGGCGCTCGCAGAAGGTATCGACGAAGCGCTGCTGCAGCGCGCCGAGCATCGCTTCCTTCGACGGAAAGTACAGATAGAAGGTGCCCTTGGCCACCTGCGCTCCGGCCGCGATGTCGTCGATGCTGGTGGTGGCGATGCCCTTGGAAATGAAGAGGCGCTCGGCGGCGTCCATCAGCGCGACGGCGCGGGTCTCGGGCGCCTTGGTGCGGCGGCGCGGCGCAGCCGGTTCGGCCTCGCCTGCCGGGGTTGGATCGGTGGCCGGGTCACTTCGTGTCATGGCAAATCTCGGGGAACAGGGGTTGCGCGTGTCGCGCCGATGGCCGCATGCACCGCGGCCGCATCGAGCCGCAGGCCGCGCGGTGCCAGGATGCGCTCGCCGAGCCAGGCCAGGGCCTCGTCGGTGCTGGCAAAGATGCTGGCAGGCACGCCGAACAGCTTCTCGACATTCATCTTGCGGATCTTCTCGTACTGGTCGGCGGGCACCACGCTCGCCATGCCCATCATATGGCGGCGGATGTCTTGGCCGCGCGCCTGCAGCCATTGCTTCGCACTCTGGGCGCTGCCTTCGGGGTGGACCAGTGCATCCGCATCGGCGAACACGCGCAGGGAAGCAAAGGGCTCGCGGCGGTCGAGCCAGCGGTTCCAGTCCTCGGTGAAGGCGTTCATGCTCTCCAGTGTCTGCAGTCCCGACGAGACGCTGATGACCAGCGGCCATTGGCTGAGTTCGTGACGGATCATCGAAAGCTCCTTGTTGAAAATCGAATGAAGCCGCGCGCGAATGCGCACGGGCACGAGCGCGGCGGGCATCGCGGTGCCTGGCCTCAGGCGCGGGCCGGCAGCGCAGCAGCGCGGTGCCTGACGCTCACGAGCAGTCCCGCCGCCAGCAAACCGGCCAGGCCGGCGCAGGCCATGGCGGCGTGAAAGCCGCCGGCGAGCGCTCCCGTCAGCAGGGTGTTCGCGGTGTCGGTACTGAGCACGGCCAGCGCGCTCGGGTCATGCCGCGACACGGCCGCCAGAGCTGCCATTTGCGCATCGCGAAGCCCTGCCTGTTCGAGCGCAGTGGACAGCAGCGCCGTGGCCCGCGTGCTCATCAGCGTGCCGAGCAGCGCGATACCGATCAGCATGCCGGCCTGGCGCAGCGCATTCATCGTGGCCGAGGCCATGCCCGAGCGCTGCGCCGGCACGGAGGCCATCACCGCCATGCTCGTGGCCGGCACCGCCAGGCCGGTGCCCGAGCCGAGGAACACGAACAGGAGTGCCAGCAGCGCGTAGGGCGTGTCGGCCGAGAACAGCGTCAGCAGCAGCATCGAACCACCGATGAGCGCGTAGCCCGCGACCATCAGCGTGTGCACGTCGTAACGCCGCGCGAGCCGCCCGAATTGCGAAGCCACGACGCCGGTCGCCACGAACTGCGGTACCAGACGCCAGCCGGTGTCGCTGGCCGACCAACCCTGCACCTGCTGCAGGAACAGCGAGAAGAAGAACAGGCTCGCATACGACGAGAAACCGAGCACGAACGAGGCGAAGTTGGTGACCGAAAAGCGGGCGTCGCGGAACAGTGCCAGCGGCAACAGCGGCCGCGCCACCCGAGCCTCCACCATCAGGAACAACGCAAGGCCGATGGTCGCCGCTGCCGCCGCCAGCGCCGGCGCAGCGCGGCTCGAGCCCCAGCCGTACTCGCCGGCCGCGATCAGTCCATAGGTCAGCGCACCGAGCCAGAGCACGCTGAGCGCCTGCCCGAAGGGATCGAGCGCCGCATGCTCGGGGTGCGAACTCTCGCGAATGCCCCAGAGCCCCAACGCCACGGTCAGCAGGCCGATCGGCAGGTTGATGAGGAAGATGCTCTGCCATCCGGCGTGGTCCACCAGCAGGCCGCCGAGCATCGGCCCGAGGACCAGCGACAGCGCTGCGAACGACGACCATCCGCCGATCACCCGCGCCCGGCTGGCGGGCTCCGGGAACGCATGCACCAGCAGCGACAGCGCGCCGGGAATCATCAGCGCACCGGCCACGCCCTGCACCGCCCGCCCAGCGAGCAGGGTGGCAAGACTGCCGGCCATCGCGCACATCGCCGAGCCCAGCGTGAACACGACCACGCCGGCCAGCCAGGCGCGCTTGCGGCCGTAGCGGTCGCCGAGCGGGCCGGCCGAGAGCATGAAGGCCGAGAGGCACAGCGCGTAGATGTCGATCACCCACTGCAGCCCGGCCAGGTCGGTGGAGAGAGCCCGCTGCAGCGTGGGCAGCGCGACGTTGACGATGCTCACGTCGAGCGTGGCGATGAAGCTGCCAAGGTACACCGCCGCCACGAGCGCGATGCGGCGGCGCGGATCGGGCTGGGCCGGATTCGGGGAGTCCATGAACGCCTTCGGGGTCGTTGAAGAAGGCGTCGATACTGACTTCGAGTCAGTTAAAAGTCAAATAGATGAGAATTAATCTTATTTGGAACGTGGACTTCGCACCTAGATCTTCAAGCCCCACGTCGCCCGCGCCCCCAGCGCCAGCACCCCACCCACGACCCAGAACACGCCCGCAATGCCGATCAGCGCCCCCAGCGAGCCGAACAGCATCGGCATCGCCACGCTCGACGCATTGATGCGTCATCAATCGCAGGCCCAGCGCCTCGCCATGCCTCGCGTGCGGCGTGATCTGGTGAAGCATGCTCATCACCATCGGCTGCACGGCCCCCAGCGCAAAGCCGAGGACCACGGAGCAGATGCCCATGGTCCAGGCCGAGTCGAGCAGCGGGTAGACCGCGAACATCGCGGCGGTGACGATGGTGGAGCTCAGGATCACGCTGCGCTCCGACGCGCGCGACGCCAGGATGGGCCAGACGACGCGAATGGCAGCCGCCGCTATCGCGAAGGCACCGAGGATCGAGCCGATCACCGAGGCGCTCAGGCCACGGTCATGCCCCAGCACGGGCAGCACGAAGGCATGCACGTCCCAGCTCGACGACTGCAGCCAGTTCACGAACAAGAGGCGGCGGAACATCGGCTCGCGCAGCAGGTCCCAGGCCCGCGTCGGCGTGGCGCCCGCCACCGGCGCGGTGCGCGGCGGTTCGTGGGCACCGCGTGCGAGCATCCAGCAGACGAGCGGCAGGATCGCCAGCACCGCGAAGGAGACGCGGAAAGCCAGCAGGTCCGCAGGCACGTGCCCGGCGTGATCGATCAGCAGTCCGGCCAGGAAAGGCCCGACGAAATTGGCCACCGCCGGCGCGATGGCGAGCCAGCTGAACACGCGCTTGAGTTGCATCGCGTTGGTGGCGGAACGGCCCACATGCCGCTGCAGCGCGATGACCGTCGCGCCGGTGGCGCCGCCGGTCAGCAGCGCCGCAACGCACATGGCCGGAAAGGTCGAACAAACCAGCACCAGGCCCGCGCCGGCCGATGCCGCGATCACCGACAGCCAGAGCGGCCGCTTGAATCCGTGCCGGTCGGCAAAGCGCCCCGCCGGCAGGGCCAGAAAGACCTGGGTCAGCGCAAACAGCGCGATCAGCACGCCGACGGCCGCTGCGCTGTAGCCCTGCTGCAGCGCCAGCAGTGGCGTTGCGAGTCGCATGCCGGCCATGGTGGCGTGCAGGCAAACCTGGGCGCCGCTCACACGCAGCAGTTCAGAACCTTTCACGGGGTGTCGTCGCCCTCGCTGTCGGCTGTGGCGGGCAGGAGCACCTGCGACTGGGCCTCGGGCAGCGCCTCGACCTTGCGCAGTGCGAGCCGCATCTGCTTGGCGCGCGTGTCGGCCTTGTCGAGCGTGTCGGAGGCCTTGGCCACCTGCTCCTTGATGCGCGCGACCCACTCGCCATAGCGCTCGAATTCGGTCTTGACCGCGCCCAGCACCTTCCACACTTCGGAGGCCTGCTGCTCCAGCGCCAGCGTGCGAAAGCCCATGTGCAGGCTGTTGAGCATGGCCAGCAAGGTGGTCGGGCCGGCCAGCGTCACGCGGTGCTGGCGCTGGATGGCGTCCATCAGGCCGGGCCGGCGCAGCACTTCGGCGTAGAGGCTTTCGACCGGCAGGAAAAGAATGGCGAAGTCGGTGGTGTGCGGTGCGGCAAGGTAGTTCTCGGCAATCGAACGAGCCTCGACGCGGATGCGCGCTTCGAGCGCCTTGGCCGCCAGCTCGGCACCGGCCGCATCGGCGCGCTCGTGCGCATCGATCAGGCGCTCGTAGTCGTCGCGCGGAAACTTGGCGTCGATCGGCAGCCAGACCGGCGCGCCGTCGTCGCCACGGCCCGGAAAGCGGATCGCGAAGTCGACGCGCTGGCCGCTGCGCGGCTTGGTCTCGACCTGCTTGGCGTACTGGTCGGTGGTGAGCACCTGCTCGAGCAGCGCTTCGAGTTGCACTTCGCCGAACACACCGCGCGTCTTCACGTTGGTCAGCACGCGCTGCAGGCTGCCGACGCCGACGGCCATCGTCTGCATTTCGCCCAGGCCCTTGTGCACCTGTTCGAGCCGGTCGGCCACCTGCTTGAAGCTTTCGCCGAGGCGGGCTTCGAGCGTGGTCTGCAGCTTCTCGTCGACGGTTTTGCGCATCTCGTCGAGCTTGGCGGTGTTGCTCTGCTGCAGCTGCGCGAGCTGCGTCTCCATGGTCATGCGCACTTCGGACAACCGGCGGGCGTTCGAATCGCTCAAACCCTGCAGCTGGGTGTTGAGCGTGTCGGCCAGGGTCTTCTGCAGCAGCGTGAGTTGCTGCGCGAAGGCGTCGAGCTGGGCGTTCTGCGTGCGCGTGGCCTCGGCGCCCTGCTGCGTCAGGGATTGCTGGAAAGTGGCAAAGGCCTGCGCGGTTTCCTGTCGCGCACCGCGCGAGCTTTCGCCGATGTCATTGCGCAGCTCGCGCTCGGTGCGTTCGTTGGCCGAGCCCATGGCGGCCAGCACGCCCAGCATCTCGCTGTGGTCGGGCCTGGGCTGGCGGCGGGCGAGCAGCCAGATCACCAGCACGAGCTGGACGACTGCGAGCGCCCCCAGCAGAAGAAGAATCAGGGAAGTGTCCAAGGTTGCGATGTCGATCTGTAGTTACTTGCTGGCCGGCGGAACGGGCGTGACAGGCGTCAGCGCACTCTTGCCGCCGAACCAGGCGATGAGGTTGTCGGCCGCGAGGTCGGCCATGGCGCGGCGTGTGGGCACGGTCGCGCTCGCGATGTGCGGCGTCAGCACCACGTTGGGCACGGTCAGCAGATCGGGATGGACCTTGGGCTCGCCCTCGAACACGTCGAGGCCCGCCGCCGAGATGCGCTTCTCGCGCAGCGCCACGGCCAGCGCCGCGTCGTCGACGATGCCGCCGCGCGCGATGTTCACCAGCGTGGCCGTCGGCTTCATCAGCGCGATTTCTGCAGCACCGATGGTGTGGTGCGAAGCCGGCGAGTAAGGCACCACCAGCACCACGTGGTCTGCCGTCTTGAGCAGTTCTTCCTTGCTCACGTAACTGGCCTTGCATTCGGCTTCGAGCGTCGCATCGAGGCGCGAGCGGTTGTGATAGATCACCTTCATGCCGAAGCCGTGCGCGCCGCACTTGGCAATGCCCTGCCCGATGCGGCCCATGCCGATGATGCCGAGCGTCGAGCCGTGGATGTCGGAACCCGCGAACATGTCGTAGCTCCACTTCTCCCACTTGCCTGCGCGCAGGAAGTGTTCGCTCTCGGTGATGCGGCGTGCCGTGGCCATCAACAGCGCGAAGCCGAAGTCGGCCGTGGTCTCGGTCAGCACGTCGGGCGCGTTGGTGCCGAGCACGCCGTGCGCGGCCATCGCGTCGACGTCGAAGTTGTTGTAGCCGACGGCCATGTTGGCGCAGATCTTCAGGTCGGGGCAGGCGTCGAGCAACGCGGTGTCGATGCGCTCGCTGCCGGTGGTGAAGGCGCCCTGCTTGCCTTGGAGCCTGGCAATGAGCTGCTCTTTGCTCCAGCTCTCGTCGGACTGGTTCGACTCGACCTCGAAATGCTGCGAGAGGCGTTCGATGGTTTCGGGAAAGATCGCGCGTGCGACCAGGATCTTGGGCTTGCTCATGATGTGTGCACTCAGCGGAAGAAGATGAAGGTGGAGATGATGAACAGCGGAACCAGGATGGCCACCGACCATGCCATGTAGCCGAAGAAGCTAGGCATGCGCACGCCTCGGCTCTCGGCAATGGCCTTGACCATGAGGTTGGGCGCGTTGCCGATGTAGGTGTTGGCGCCCATGAA
>CAMATD010000023.1 GCA_945860785.1 Variovorax sp. YR752
AAAAGACCATGGCCATGTTGTTGTGCTACCTTGGCCGCTCTGCAAACCCATGCCCAATTTCTTGACAAGCGATCCGATGAATACGCGATCAACGCTGGTTGATCGGGCTCATGCCGACATGCGCCTTGCCGCACTGTTGCGGCAGACTCCCGTCGAATTTGCACGCGCGGTCTATGGCATCAACGACTAGGCGAGCGGCCGTACCGACACCATGGCAGCGCGCGAAGTTGCGCGCGCCCAACGGCAAGGCGTGCCCGTGACCGAGGAGCGCGCCGAAACGGCGGGCTGCCATGCGTGCGGTGCCGAGTACGCGACATCGCAGGACTGAAAGAGCGGGCCGCGGTCAGGGTAAACCTTGTCGCGATGCAGCAAAACCGCTCCCTAGAATCATCCGATGACATGGACGTCCATGTGAAGGAGTCCGCGGTGCAGAGCAAGAAGTCCGGGGTCAAGCCGGTACAGCGTGTGATCAAGAAGTACCCCAACCGAAGGCTCTACGACACCGAGACATCCACGTACATCACGCTGACCGAGGTGAAGCAGCTGGTCATCCAGAATGCCCAGTTCGTGGTGCGCGACGCCAAGACCGGCGACGACCTCACGCGCAGCATCCTGCTGCAGATCATTCTCGAAGAAGAGGCGGGCGGCGCGCCGATGTTCACCGAACCGGTGCTGGCCCACATCATCCGTTTCTACGGACAGGCGATGCAGGGCTACATGGGCCCCTATCTCGAGAAGAACATCCAGGCCATGACCGAGGTCCAGGCCCAGTTGGCCGACAAGGCCGAAGGCCTGACGCCCGAAATGTGGTCGCGTTTCATGACCATGCAGTCGCCGATGCTCCAGGGGCTGATGGGCAATTACGTCGAGCAATCGAAGAATGTCTTCCTGCAGATGCAGGAGCAGATGCAGAAAAACACCGAGCAGGTACTGGGGGCCTTTGGCATCAAGCGTCCCTGAGCGCGGCCCGGCCGCCCGAAGACTGTGGTTTCCCAATGGTTGCCCGGCTGTCACCGATAGCTGGGACAATAGAGGCATATGAGCGAAGTTGCCTCCCCCGAACGTACGATCACGCCGACCGCCCCCAAGGTCGGCTTTGTGAGCCTGGGCTGCCCCAAGGCCCTGACCGATTCCGAACTGATCCTGACCCGACTGAGCGCCGAGGGTTACCAGACCTCCAAGACTTTCGAAGGTGCCGACCTGGTGATCGTCAACACCTGCGGCTTCATCGACGATGCGGTGAAGGAAAGCCTGGACACCATTGGTGAAGCGCTGGCCGAAAACGGCCGCGTGATCGTCACCGGCTGCCTGGGCGCCAAGACCGGCGACCAGGGCGGCAACCTGGTGCGCCAGATGCACCCCAGCGTGCTGGCCGTCACCGGTCCGCACGCCACGCAGGAGGTGATGGACGCGGTGCACGCCAACCTGCCCAAGCCGCACGATCCGTTCATCGACCTCGTGCCCAACACTTTCGGCATTGCCGGCCTCAAGCTGACGCCGCGCCACTATGCGTACCTGAAGATCAGCGAAGGCTGCAACCACCGCTGCACCTTCTGCATCATTCCCTCGATGCGCGGCGACCTCGTGTCGCGGCCGGTCGGCGATGTGCTCGGCGAGGCCAAGGCCCTGTTCGAGGGCGGCGTGAAAGAGTTGCTGGTGATCAGCCAGGACACCTCGGCCTACGGCGTCGACGTCAAGTACCGCACCGGCTTCTGGGACGGCAAGCCGGTCAAGACCCGCATGCTCGAACTGGTGCGCACGCTTGGCGAAATTGCCGAGCCCTATGGCGCCTGGGTCCGTCTGCACTACGTTTACCCGTACCCGAGCGTCGACGAGATCATTCCGTTGATGGCGAGCGGCCAGGTGCTGCCGTACCTCGACGTGCCGCTGCAACATAGCCATCCCGATGTGCTCAAGCGCATGAAGCGCCCGGCCAGCGGCGAAAAGAACCTGGAACGACTGGCGCGCTGGCGCGAGGTGTGCCCGGAGCTCGTGATCCGCAGCACCTTCATCGCCGGCTTCCCGGGCGAGACCGAGCAGGAATTTGAGCATCTGCTCGACTTCATCCGCGAAGCGGAAATCGACCGCGCCGGTTGCTTTGCCTACAGCCCGGTCGCAGGCGCGACCGCCAACGACATCCCGGGCATGCTGCCCGAGCCCGAGCGCGAAGCACGCCGGGCCCGCTTCATGGAAGTGGCCGAGGCCGTATCGATCGCCAAGCTGCAAAAGCGCATCGGCTCGACGATGCAGGTGCTGGTGGATTCGGCGCCGGGCATGGGCCGAAAGGGCAGAGTGGGCCGCACGTATGCCGATGCGCCGGAAATCGACGGCACCGTGCGCCTGCTGCCGCCCGAGAAGATCAGCAAGACCATGAAGGTTGGCGAGTTCACCCGCGCGCGCATCGTTGGCGCCGAGGGTCATGACCTGATCGCACTGCCTGTTTGATGATTCGAGCAGGCAAGAAAAAAGCCACCGGAGGCTGGTGGCTTGAATCGAAAGACCCGGTAGGGGTCTGTTTAAACTTGGTGCCCAGAAGAGGACTCGAACCTCCACGATGTTACTCGCTAGTACCTGAAACTAGTGCGTCTACCAATTCCGCCATCTGGGCCCACATACCTGCAAAAGCAAGTACGTTTTGAATTTCAGGAAAGAAGGCGATCATATCAAAAATAATGTCAATTCCAGCGGCTTGCTGGATGAATTCGAAGGCACTGTTCAAGGACATCGCGACGGCCATGGCTTCGTGCAGCGCGATGACGGCGAGGCGGATATCTATCTGCCCCCGAACGAGATGCGCGCAGTGCTGCACAAGGACCGCGTCAAGGCGCGTGTCGTGCGCCAGGACCGTCGCGGTCGCCCCGAAGGGCGCGTGGTCGAGATCGTCGAGCGCCCCGAGCAGCCGATCATCGGCCGCCTGTTGCACGAAGGCGGCATCTGGCTCGTCGCCCCCGAAGACAAGCGCTACGGCCAAGACGTCCTGATTCCCAAGGGCGCCACCGGTCCCGCCAAGGTGGGGCAGGTTGTCGTCGTGCAACTCACCGAGCCGCCGGCCCTGTTCAGGCAACCCGTGGGCCGTGTGAAAGAAGTGCTGGGCGAGATCGACGACCCCGGCATGGAAATCGAAATCGCCGTGCGCAAGTACGGCGTGCCGCATGAGTTTTCCGCGGAGTGCCTGGCCGAGGCCAAGGCGCTGCCCGAGAAGGTTCGCCCCGCCGACAAGAAGGGCCGCATCGACCTGACCGACGTGCCGCTCGTCACCATCGACGGCGAAGACGCCCGCGACTTCGACGATGCCGTGTACTGCGAACCTGCCAAGGTGGGCCGTGGCAAGGGCTGGCGCCTGCTGGTCGCGATTGCCGACGTCAGCGCCTATGTGCAGACCGGCTCGGCCATCGACATCGATGCCTACGACCGCGCCACCAGCGTCTACTTTCCGCGCCGCGTCATCCCGATGCTGCCCGAGAAGCTCTCGAACGGCCTGTGTTCGCTGAACCCCGACGTCGAGCGCCTGTGCATGGTCTGCGACATGCTCGTGGCCGCAGACGGCGAGATCTACGCCTACCAGTTCTACCCGGCCGTGATGTTCAGCCATGCACGCTTCACCTACACCGAAGTGGCCGCGATCCTGGGCAACACGCGCGGCCCCGAAGCCGCCAAGCGCAAGGACCGCGTCAAGGACCTGCTGAACCTCGCCGACGTCTACAAGGCCCTGCTCAAGCAGCGTGGCAGGCGCGGTGCGGTCGACTTCGAAACCACCGAGACGCAGATCATCTGCGACGACGCCGGCCGCATCGAGAAGATCGTGCCGCGCACGCGCAACGAGGCGCACCGACTGATCGAAGAGGCGATGCTCGCGGCCAACGTCTGCAGCGCCGACTTCATCGCCGAAGGTAAGCACCCGGGTCTGTACCGCGTGCACGAAGGCCCGACGCCCGAGAAGAAGGAAATCCTGCGCGGTTACCTGAAGGCCATGGGTGTCGGCCTGAGCATCACCGACGACCCCAAGCCCGGTGAATTCCAGGCGATTGCCGAAGCCACCAAGGAGCGCCCCGACTCGCAGCAGATCCACACCATGCTGCTGCGCTCGATGCAGCAGGCGATCTACACGCCGTTCAACAGCGGCCACTTCGGCCTGGCCTACGAGGCGTACACGCATTTCACCAGTCCGATCCGGCGCTACCCCGACTTGCTGGTGCACCGCGTGATCAAGGCGATCCTCACCAAGACGCGCTATCAGCTGCCGATGCTGCCGACGCCGGGCGAGGCGCATGCCAAGCTGGCCAAGCGCCTGGCTTCGCGCGTGAAGGCGCCCACGACCAAGCCGCAGAAGGCCACGATCGCGCCCACCAAGGAAGTGCTGGCCTGGGAAGCTGCGGGCCTGCATTGCAGCGCCAACGAGCGCCGTGCCGACGAAGCCAGCCGCGACGTCGAGGCCTGGCTCAAGTGCAAGTACATGCGCGAGCACCTGGGCGAAGAATACGGCGGCGTGGTCACCGCGGCCACGACCTTCGGCATCTTCGTCACGCTCGATGCGATGTACGTCGAGGGCCTGGTGCACATCACCGAACTCGGCGGTGAATACTTCAAGTTCGACGAGATGCGCCAGGAGCTGCGCGGCGAGCGCACCGGCATTCGCTACGCCATCGGCACGCGCGTGCGGGTGCAGGTGAGCCGCGTCGACCTGGACGACCGCAAGATCGACTTCCGCCTCGTGCGCGAAGGCGAAGACCTGACGGCGCGGGCCATGAAGGACAAGGGTGCGACATCCAGCGGCGTGCCGGTCAAGGCGTCGGCCAAGCGCGGTTCGCGCCACAAGGCCGAGGCCAGCAGCGAGCAACGGGCGGACCGCAGCGTGGTCGCGGTTGCCGCGGGGCCGCAGTCGGCCATGCAGGCCTTCAAGTCAGCGGTCAAGAAGGCCGCCAACAAGATGAAGGGGCGCAAGCCCCGCCGCGGATGACGCGCATTTCCCATTACTGATGAACAAGCCGAGAAGGAGACATTGAGCATGAGCGTTGAAAACAACAAGGGCCGCATTGCGATCGTCACGGGTGCCGGTTCCGGCATCGGCCGGGCCGCCGCCCTCGCGCTGCTGGGTGACGGCTGGAGCGTGACCCTTGCGGGGCGCCGTCTCGAACCGCTGGAGCAGGTGGCTGAAGAATCGGGCGCCGGCGCGCGCGCCTTCGCTGTGCCTACCGACGTGGCCAATGCCGAATCGGTGCAGGCGCTGTTTGCCGCCACCGTGGAGCGCTTCGGTCGCGTCGACCTGTTGTTCAACAACGCCGGCGTGAGCAACCCGCCGGGACCGTTCGAGGATTGGACGCCCGAGCAATGGAAGGGCGTGGTCGACATCAACCTGAGCGGCATGTTCTTCTGCATCCAGCAGGCCTTCCGCACGATGAAGGCGCAGACGCCGATGGGCGGCCGCATCATCAACAACGGCTCGATCTCGGCCACCGCGCCACGGCCGAACTCCGCGGCATACACCGCGACCAAGCATACGGTGGAGGGTCTCACCAAGACCGCATCGCTCGATGGCCGCAAGTACGACATCGCCGTGGGGCAGGTCGATGTGGGCAATGCCATGACCGAGCTGGCCGCGCGCATGGCCAAGGGCGTGCCGCAGGTCAATGGCGAACTCGCGATCGAGCCGCTGATCGACGATCAAGATCGTGGGCCAGTCGGTGCTCTACATGGCGAACCTGCCGCTGGAAGCCAACGTGCTGTTCCACACGATCATGGCGACGAAGATGCCCTTCGTCGGGCGCGGCTAGACCTTCAGCTTCAGCAAGGCCCGTGGCGGGCCAGCGTGCCGGCCGTCAGCGGGGCCGCATCGGCCGGCCAGGTGTCGGCGATGTGGCCGTGGCGCCAGACGGCTTCATGCGCGGCTTCGAAGGCTGATTGTTGTGCTGCCAGCGCGGCGCCGATCATGCCGGCCAGCACGTCGCCTGTGCCGGCGGTCGCGAGCCGGGCATTTCCCGTCAGATTGAGCACCGGCGGCCCGCCGCTGTCGTCGGCGACCACCGTGCCCGAGCCCTTGAGCACGGCGACGACGCCGAAGCGCGATGCAAGCTGGCGAGCCGCGGCCAGCCTGTCGGCCTGGATGTCGCTGGCCGTGCAACCCAGAAGGCGCGCGGCTTCCAGCGGATGCGGCGTGATCACGGTAGGCCGCCCGCGCCGAGCGCGTGACGCCAGTGGCGTTTGCAGCGCGCTGTCGGCGGCGATGGCATTGAGCGCATCGGCATCGAGCACCAGGGCTGCCGCTGTCGCCAGCACGCGCGGCAGTGCCGTGCGAATGGCAGTGCCACCGCCACAACCGCAGACCACCGTCATGGCCGAGAGATCGAGTGTGCTGGCGTCGCGCAGCATCAGTTCGGGCTGCGCGGTGTCGACTGCGGCGGCGCTCGGGTCGAGCAGCCCGACAAACACGCGGCCCGCGCCCGCATGCAGCGCGGCCGATCCGGCCAGCAGCGCGGCGCCCGCCATGCCGGGTGCTCCGCCGATCACTGCGACATCGCCGTAGCTGCCCTTGTGCGATGCGTGGGTGCGGGGCTGGGTCCTTGGCGTACCGGCCAGGCGGGCGATCGGCTGTTCGGCCGTGCCGTCGCAGCCCAGGTCGTCGAACCAGACGGTGCCCGCCGCGTCGCGTCCTTGCGCCGTGAACAGACCCGGCTTCAGGGTAAGGAAGGTCAGGCAGTGGCGGATCGAAGCCTGAGGTCCGGCGATGTCCGGCAGCGCACCGGTGTCCGCGTTCAACCCGGACGGCACATCGACACTGAGCACCGGTTGCGCCGTCGAATGCATCTGCCGCAACCAGTCGGCCATGACACCCTCGGGCGGCCGGGTCGATCCGATGCCGAGCAGCGCGTCGATGGCCAACTCGTACTCTGCAGGTGGCTTCGATCCGAAGATGACATGCGCATCGCGCGCACGCCGCAGCGATGCCCGGGCATCCGGCGGCAGGCGGTTTTCATCGCCCAGGAAAGTGACGATCGGCAGGAAGCCCCGATGCTGCAACTGGGCAGCGGCTTCGAAGCCATCGCCGCCGTTGTTGCCCGGCCCGCAAGCGATCCAGATCGTTCGCGCGTGCGGTGCGACTGCCATGGCCAGCCGCGCCACGGCGAGGCCTGCGCGCTGCATCAGCGTGTGGGCGGGCAGGGCGGTGGCGGCCGCCTGTTCGATGCGGCGCGTTGCGGCGATGTCGAACAGGTCGGCGACGGTGGCGGGCGTGATGCGTTGCATCGGGCCATTTTGCCGCCCTATGATCGATGAATGATGCTCAAGAGCCTTGGCTGGCTGCTGGTCTTTCTGCTCGGGGGATTCGTCTTCTTCGGGATCGCGGCGATGGCGTGGGAGAACGGGGTGGTGTGGGGCCTGGGGTGGCTGGGCGTCGTGTGGGGCGTTTTCCTGCTGGCCGACCTGATGCGATGGAGACCGCTGCGCGATGCGGCCTGGGTCGCCGGTGCCAGCTATGGCCTGGGCGTGATTCGCTGGCTCGATGTGCCGGCAGATGCGCTTCCCTACACGCTCCGCTTGCTGGTGATGGGTGGCTATGCGCTGTGTCTGGCCTTCTTCGCGTTTGTCGCACCCGGCCTCCTGGGGTGGGTTGCCCAGAGACTCAGGCCAGCGGCGGAACCGGGGCTGCCGGTCGAGAAACCGCCGAGCCCGGAGATGCTGCGCCGGTGGGACCCTAAAGACTGAGCCGCTCGACGCCCAGGCCTTCGAGGTCCACCCCCGGATCGCGACCGCCGACCAGATCGGCCACCACGCGCGCGCTGCCGCACGACAGCGCCCAGCCGCTGGACCCGTGACCGAGATTGAGCCAGACGCCCGGAATGCCGCTGGCGCCCAGCACCGGCGGACCGTCGGGCAGCATCGGCCTGGCGTCTTTCCATTGCTGCACGCCGGATTGGAGCGTGACCGCGCCCGGGAACCAGTCGTGCAGCACCTTGTAGAGCGTTTGCACGGCGGCCGGATTCATCGCGTCCAGCGAGCCGCCGATCTTGGCGCTGCCGGCCACGCGCACACGCTGGCCCAGGCGTGAGATGGCGACCTTGTAGCGCTCGTCCATGATCGCGCTGCGCGGCGCATTGAGCGGTTCGCGCACCGGCGCGCTGACCGAGTGGCCGTAGATCGGCGCGATCGGAATGCGCAGGCCCAGCGGCCGCAGCAGCGTGGCCGAAGCCAGGCCGGCGCACATGATCACGGCATCGAAGTGCAGGGCGTCCGAACCGCTGGCCAGCGCCAGCGAGGTGGGCGCCGCGCGGCTCAGCGGTGCGATGTCGCAGTTGAAGTGAAACTGCGCGCCGAGCGCCTCGGCCTCCCACTTGAGCAGCAGTGCGAACTGGCGGCAATTGGCGACTTCTTCTTCGGGCAGGTAGATGGCGCCCGCCAGCGATGTGTCGGCATTGAGCGCGGGCTCGATCTGCCGGGCCTCGTCGGCATCGACTTCGCGAAAAACGCTGCCGGCCGTGCGCCGCACTTCGAGCCCGGGCTGGATCAGCTTTTTCTCGCGCTTGGAGCGCAGCAGCACGAGGTAGCCGTCGCTGCGCTCATAGCTGAGCTCGCGTGCCTCGGTCACCTCGTGCAGCCGGGTGCGGCTGTAGAAGGCCAGGCGCTGCATGCGCGCGCGGTTGGCCAGGTAGGTCTCGAGCTTGCAGGCCTTCTGCCAGCGCGACATCCAGCCCAGGTCGCGCGAACTGAGCGGCCAGCGCAGCTTGAGGCGCCATGCGAGGAGAGCAGCGAGCGCAGCACCTTGGCACGCATGCCTGGTGCGGCCCACGGCGTGACGTAGCCCGGCGCGACAACGCCGGCGTTGGCGAAGCTGGCTTCTTCTGCCGCGGCGCTCGAACACGGTCACTTCATGGCCCTCGGAAACCAGTTCCCAGGCGGTGGTGACGCCGATGATGCCGGCGCCCACGATCGCGATTTTCATTGAGTTTTATGAGTAAAAAGAGGCAGCTGGCGCCCGTGGAGAGGACGCAGTCAGCTATTGTTTTTGCAGCGCTCGCTCCGCCTGCAGGGTGATGGCGAGCACGGCGTCATCATGCAGCGCAGCATGCCACAGCATCAGGCCGACCGGCAATTCACCGGCGGCGTGGCAGGGCAGCGAGATGGCGCAGCCGTCGAGCATGTTGACGGTCGACGGGTTGCGCAGCAGCAGCGCATTGACGCGGAAGAATTCATCGTCGCGCTCGGCGCCCGGCGCCACGCTGGCGATGGACGGCGCGGTGATCGGCACGGTCGGCGAGAGCACGGCATCGAAGGGCGCAAGCGCCGTCTCGACGCGGGCGATCCAGTCGCGGCGGGCGTTAATCAGGTCGATGTATTCGTGTGCCTTCATTCCGGCGCCGCGCAGGATGCGCTGGGCCACGCGCGGGTCGTAGCCCGCGCCGCTGCGTTCCAGCAGCAGCCGGTGCCAGGCGTGCGATTCGGCGGCCGAGAAGCCGCCCGTGGCGTTGATCGCCTGCAGGTCGGCCAGTTCGGGCAGTTCGATTTCCTCGATATGGGCGCCTGCGGCGCGAAGCGCCTTCAGCGTGCGCTCGAAGGCGTTGGCGACTGCAGGCTCGATGCCGTCGAAGAAAACGTTCTTCACGATGGCCAGCTTGTAGGCGGCCAGCGAAGCAGCGCCGGCCGTCACGCGCCGTGCCGAGAGGATTTCGTGGGCCGTGATCGCATCGCGCACCGAGCGCGTCATGGCGCACACCGTGTCGAGCGTGGTCGAGAGCGGCAGCGCGCCGTCGGCCGGCACGAGGCGGGCCGTGCTCTTGAAGCCGACGATGCCGTTCAGCGCCGCCGGAATGCGGATCGAGCCGCCGGTGTCGGAGCCCAGACCGATGAAGGCGGCCCCGCTGGCCACCGAGATTGCCGCGCCGGACGACGAGCCGCCCGGAATGCGCGGCGTGCCCGTGTCGCTCACGTTGGCCGGCGTGCCGTGGTGCGGATTGACGCCCACGCCCGAGAAGGCGAACTCGCTCATGTTGGTGCGCCCCGTCGGCACACCACCTGCGGCGCGAAGGCGCGCCACCGCGATGGCATCGGCTTTTGCCGCCGGTGCGTGGGCCAGCACCACGGAGCCGGCCGGTGTCGGCTGGCCTTCGATATCGAACAGGTCCTTGCTGGTGAAGGCCAGTCCCGCGAGCCGGCTTTCAGGCACCGATCTTGCAGCGCCCTGGCGGGCTTCGTCGAACATCGTGCGGGTGAAAACGTGAGCGCAGGCCGGGGACCGCGAGATGTCGATGGCTCGCTCCATTTCGGTGTGTGCATCGGTGCCACCTGCCAGAAGGGTGAGACGGGTGGCGTGAAGGTCGTTCATGGGTGGCTGCGGGTGCCGTGGGACCGGCTCGGTTCAAGAGGGAAAGAGGGGCAGGGGCCGTGCTATACTCTTTGGGTCTCGCTGGTCGAGCGACGGTTCCCGTTGCATCCAGTCAAACACATCCGCAAACCGGCCCAATCAAGGTGTTGTGACTCCCTTCAAAAGGAGCACAAAACGGGCTGGATTTTAGACCCAACCTTTGGAGTAATTTCAATGTCTACCACCATGCGCGAAATGCTGGAAGCCGGTGTCCATTTCGGTCACCAAACCCGCTTCTGGAACCCCAAGATGGCCCCGTTCATCTTCGGTCATCGCAACAAGATTCACATCATCAACCTGGAAAAATCGCTCCCGATGTTCCAGGACGCGATGAAGTACGCCAAGCAACTCACGGCCAACCGCGGCACGATCCTGATGGTCGGCACCAAGCGCCAGGCCCGTGAAATCGTCGCTGCAGAAGCCCGCCGCGCCGGCGTGCCTTTTGTTGACACCCGCTGGCTCGGCGGCATGCTGACCAACTTCAAGACCGTCAAAACCTCGATCAAGCGTCTGAAGGACATGAAGGCCCAGCAGGAAGCCGGCCTCGACAGCCTGAGCAAGAAAGAGCAGCTCACGTTCTCGCGCGAAATCGCGAAGCTCGAAAAGGACATCGGCGGCATCCAGGACATGGCTGCTTTGCCTGATGCCATCTTCGTGATCGACGTGGGCTTCCACAAGATCGCCGTGGCCGAAGCCAAGAAGCTCGGCATTCCGCTGATCGGCGTGGTGGACTCCAACCACTCGCCCGAAGGCATCGACTACGTGATCCCTGGCAACGACGACTCGTCCAAGGCCGTCACGCTGTACGCACGCGGCATCGCCGACGCGATCATCGAAGGCCGCAACAGCGCCACCGGTGACGTGGTCAAGGCCATCGCCGAAGGCAACAGCGACGAATTCGTCGAAGTCGAAGAAAGCGCTTCGGCCTGATTGGCGCGCTCGCGAGCCTGAAGAAGGGGCTTTGGTGCCCCTTCTTTTTAACTTGATTTTTGGATTTACGGAGATACAACAATGGCTGCAATCACCGCAAGCATGGTCGGCGAACTGCGCGCAAAGACCGACGCGCTGATGATGGAATGCAAGCAGGCCCTGACCGAGGCCGACGGCAACATGGAAAAGGCCGAAGAGCTGCTGCGCATCAAGCTCGGCAACAAGGCCGGCAAGGCATCGGACCGCATCACCGCCGAAGGCGTGGTCACGGCTTATGTCGACGGCGCTGTCGGCGGCATGATCGAAATCAATTGCGAAACCGACTTCGTCACCAAGAACGACAGCTTCCTGGCTCTGGCCAACGCCGCCGCGATGCTGGTCGCCAAGAACAACCCCGCGGACATCGCTGCGCTGGGCGCGCTGGCCTACGAGCAGGACGGCTTCGGCCCCACGCTCGAAGACGTGCGCAAGGGCCTGATCGGCAAGATCGGCGAGAACATGAGCTTCCGCCGCTTCAAGCACTTCACGGGCAACGGCAAGCTGGCTTCGTACCTGCACGGTACGCGCATCGGCGTGATGGTCGAGTTCGAGGGTGACGACACCCCGGCCAAGGACGTCGCGATGCACATCGCCGCCATGAAGCCGGTCGCGATCTCGTCGGCCGACGTGCCTGTCGAGCTGATCGAAAAAGAGCGCGCCGTGGCTGCCGGCAAGGCTGCCGAAGACCGCAAGGTCGCCGAAGCCGAAGGCAAGAAGCCGCAGTCCGACGACATCGTTGCCAAGCGCATCGAAGGCGGCGTGCAGAAGTACCTCAAGGAAGTCTCGCTGCACAACCAGCCGTTCGTGAAGAACGACAAGCAGACCGTCGAGCAGATGCTCAAGGCCGCCAACACCAGCATCAAGGGCTTCACCCTGTATGTGGTCGGCGAAGGCATTAAGAAGAAAGTTGACGACTTTGCTGCCGAAGTCGCTGCGCAAGTCGCAGCAGCCAAGGCTGCTGCTTAAGCCTTTAGGGCTCCAGCGACGGTTTGCTCACGCATGCCGTCGTTTTTTCATCGCTACGTTTTAAACTCGTCCAAGCCAACTCAAAGGAAATTGCCCATGTCTGATGCCCGCCCGGCCCACAAGCGAATCTTGTTGAAGCTGTCGGGAGAGGCGTTGATGGGCGATGACGCCTTCGGCATCAACCGCGCGACCATCGTGCGCATGGTGCAGGAGGTGGCCGAGGTCGTGAACATGGGCGTCCAGGTGGCGGTCGTGATCGGCGGCGGCAACATCTTCCGCGGCGTCGCAGGTGGCTCGGTCGGCATGGACCGCGCCACGGCCGACTACATGGGCATGCTGGCCACCGTGATGAACTCGCTGGCCCTGGCCGACGCGATGGACAAGCAGGGCCTCGTGGCCCGCGTGATGTCCGCCATCGCGATCGAGCAGGTGGTCGAGCCCTATGTGCGTCCCAAGGCCTTGCAGTACCTCGAAGAGGGCAAGGTCGTGGTGTTCGCTGCCGGCACCGGCAATCCGTTCTTCACCACCGACACGGCGGCTGCGCTGCGCGGGGCCGAGATCGGCGCCGAGCTGGTGCTCAAGGCGACCAAGGTGGACGGCGTCTACACCGCCGATCCCAAGACCAACCCCAACGCAACGCGCTACGTCTCGCTGTCCTTCGACGAGGCGATCGCAAAGAATCTCGGCATCATGGACGCCACGGCCTTCGCGCTGTGCCGCGACCAGAAGCTGCCGATCAAGGTGTTCTCGATCCTCAAGAACGGTGCGCTGAAGCGTGTCGTGATGGGCGAGGACGAGGGCACGCTGGTGCATGCCTAGGAGTATTTGAGATGACCATTGCAGAGATCCGCAATGCGACCGACGCGAAGATGAATCAGTCGCTCGCCGCATTCCAGAACAACCTCACCAAGATCCGTACCGGCCGTGCCAACTCGGCGCTGCTCGACTCGATCCACGTCGACTACTACGGCTCGCAAGTGCCGCTGAGCCAGGTGGCGAACGTGTCGGTGCTCGACTCGCGCACCATCAGCGTCCAGCCGTGGGCAAAGGGCATGGGCGCCAAGATCGAAAAGGCCATCCGCGAAAGCGACCTCGGCCTGAACCCCGCATCGATGGGCGACCTGATCCGCGTGCCGCTGCCCGCCATGAGCGAAGAGCGCCGCAGGGAAATGACCAAGCTGGTCCGCAACGAAGGCGAGACCGCCAAGATCGCCACGCGCAACCTGCGTCGCGACGCGAACGAGTCGGTCAAGAAGCTGGTGAAAGACAAGCTCGCCTCCGAAGACGACCAGAAGCGCGCCGAAGCCGAGATCCAGAAGGTCACCGACCGCCACATCTCGGAAATCGACCGCCTGGTCGCGGCCAAGGAAGCGGAGATCATGGCCGTTTGAGGCCCATCATGGCCTCTTCACCGCCGCGCATTCCCCACCACGTTGCCATCGTCATGGACGGCAACGGCCGGTGGGCCACGCGGCGCTTCCTGCCTCGCGTGGCAGGGCACAAGCAGGGCGTTGAATCGCTGCGGCGCTGCGTCAAGGCGTGCGCCAATCGCGGCGTGGGCGTTCTCACCGTCTTCGCGTTCTCTTCGGAAAACTGGAACCGTCCCGTCGAAGAAGTCTCCGGGCTGATGGAGCTGATGGTCGGCGCGCTGGCACGCGAGGTGCCGCGCCTGAACCGCGACGGCGTGCGGCTGCATTTCGTCGGCGAGCGCGCAGGCCTGTCGCCGAAAATTGTGGCTGCCCTGGTCGGGGCCGAGGAGACCACGGCGCACAACACGCGACTCGTGCTCAACATCTGCTTCAACTATGGCGGGCGCTGGGACATTGCCCAGGCTGCGGCCAAGCTCGCCGAGCAGGGCGAGCCTTTGACCGAAGCCAATCTCGATCGCGCCATGGCACTGGCCCATGTACCCGATCCCGATCTGTTCATCCGCACGGGCGGCGAGCAGCGGTTGTCGAATTTCCTCCTCTGGCAAAGCGCTTATGCCGAGCTGTTCTTCAGCGACAAGCTCTGGCCCGAATTCGACGAGGCCGCGCTGGACGAGGCCATCGCTGCATTCCAGAGCCGCGAGCGCCGCTTTGGCCAAACCTCGGCACAGGTCACGTCCGCCACGGCCTGAAAGCCCGACAACCCCCGAATGCTCAAACAACGCATCCTCACGGTGATCGTGCTGCTCGCGATCCTGCTGCCAGCGCTGTTCTACCGAAACTACATTCCATTTTCCTGCGTGATGCTGGTGCTGATCGGCGCCGCCGCCTGGGAGTGGGGCCGCCTCAACGGCTATGGCCAGCGGCTGTCGGTGTTCCTGGGCATCGAGACGGTGGTACTTTGCGCGCTGTCGTGGTGGCTGGGCCTGCTCGAACAGCCCCTGGTCCTGATGTGGACCCTGACCAGTGCGGCCTGGGTGCTGGGTGGTGCTGCGCTGCTGCGCGTGGCGGTGCCGGGCTGGCCTCGCATTCCCCGGGGGCTTCGTCTGGTCGGCGGCCTGCTGGCGCTGTGGGTCGCGTGGCTGGCGGCCGTGCAGGCGCGCATGGTCGGCATCAATTTCCTGCTCTCGATCCTAGTGCTGGTCTGGGTGGCGGACGTGTTCGCCTATTGCGCGGGCCGGGCCTTCGGCCTGAAGTTCACGCGCGGCAAGCTGGCGCCCGCGATCAGCCCCGGCAAGAGCTGGGAAGGCGTGTGGGGCGGAATGATCGGCGTCATCGTGCTGGCCTTCGCCTGGGTCTGGGCCGACAAGAGCCTTGGCGCCACGGTGCCCAGCCTCTACACCCGACTGAACGAGCGCGGCTGGTGGCTGTTGCTGATCGGCGCGGTGTTCCTCGCGGCGATGAGCGTCGTGGGCGATCTGGTCGAATCGCTGATCAAACGCAGCGCCGGCGCCAAGGACAGCAGCCGGCTGCTCCCCGGTCACGGGGGTGTGCTCGACCGCGTGGATGCCCTCTTGCCCGCACTTCCCATTGCCATGATGCTGGCCTTCCTGTGAACACTCCCAAACAACGCGTCACTGTGCTGGGCTCGACCGGGTCGGTCGGTGTCAGCACGCTCGACGTCATTGCCCGGCACCCCGAGCGCTTCGAGGTCTTCGCGCTGTCCGCGGCCACCAAGGTGGACGAGATGCTGGCGCAGTGCGCGCAGTTCTCGCCGCAGTTCGCCGTCATGGCCAGTGCGCCGCATGCCGCATTGCTGGCTGAAAAGCTCAAGCAGAGCAACCTGAAGACCCGGGTTCTGACAGGCAAAGATGCTATTGAAAAGATAGCTTCCCACGACGAGGTCGATGCCGTCATGGCCGCCATCGTGGGCGCTGCAGGGCTTGGCCCCTGCCTGGCCGCCGCGCGTGCAGGCAAGCGGCTGCTGCTGGCGAACAAGGAAGCCCTGGTCGTCAGTGGCGAGCTGTTCATGCGCACGGTGCGCGAGGGCGGCGCCACGCTGCTGCCAATCGACAGCGAGCATTCGGCCATCTTCCAGTCGCTGCCCGAAGACCCGTCCACCTGGGCCCGGCGCATCGACAAGATCATCCTGACGGCTTCAGGCGGCCCGTTCCGCACCCGCGCGCCCGACACCCTGGGCACCGTGACGCCAGAGCAGGCCTGCGCCCATCCGAACTGGGTCATGGGCCGCAAGATCTCGGTCGACTCGGCCACGATGATGAACAAGGCGCTCGAAGTGATCGAGGCCCGCCACCTGTTCGGCGTTTCGCCCGAGCAGATCGAGGTCGTCATCCATCCGCAGAGCGTGGTGCACTCGATGGTGCAGTTCACCGACGCCTCGGTCATCGCCCAGCTCGGCACGCCCGACATGCGGGTGCCGATCGCCGTCGGCCTGGCCTGGCCCGAGCGCATCGAGAGCGGGGCGGCGCGGCTCGACTTCCGCCAGATGGCGTCGCTCACATTCGATGCCCCCGACGCGGCGCTTTTCCCTGGACTGGGTCTTGCGTGGCATGCGCTGCGCGCAGCGCCCGGCACGACGGCGGTGCTCAATGCGGCCAACGAGGTCGCTGTCGAAGCTTTTCTGGACCGGCGCCTGCGTTTCGATCGAATTCATGCGGTCAACATGGAAACTTTGGAAACAGTCGCCCCCTCCAAGCCCGCATCGCTGGCCGACCTGCTGGCGCTCGATGCCAGCGCCCGTGCGGCGGCCAATGCCGCAGCGCTGCGTTTCGCAGCCTGACCTGACACCCTTCCGATCCGAGGACCCCGATGCTTACTGTCATAGCCTTTGTGGTCGCACTCGGTGTCCTGATCGCGGTGCACGAATACGGTCACTACCGCGTCGCGGTCGCCTGCGGCGTCAAGGTGGAGCGCTTCTCCGTCGGGTTCGGCAAGGTGCTGTTCCGCTGGCAGCCCAAGCGCCAGCACCCGGGGCAGAACACCGAGTTCGTCATCGGCGCTTTTCCACTGGGCGGCTACGTCAAGATGCTCGACGAGCGCGAAGGGCCGGTAGCGCCTGAAGAGCGGCATCGCGCCTTCAACACCCAGCCGCTGCGTTCGCGCGCGGCCATCGTGGCTGCCGGGCCCATTGCCAACCTGCTGCTGGCCGTGGTGCTTTACACGGCCGTCAACTGGATCGGCGTTCAGGAGCCGGTTGCCAAGCTGGCACGGCCGGTGGCGGCTTCGCTGGCCGAAGCGGCTGGCCTGCGCGGTGGCGAGCACATCACGCGCGCCGGCTTCGATGGCGATCTGGAGCCGGTGCAGTCTTTCGAGGACCTGCGCTGGCGCATCATGCGCGGTGCGCTCGATGGACAGGATCTGACACTCGAAGTGGCTGGCGAGGAGGGCCGGTCCGCTCGCCAACTGGTGCTGCCGCTGAGCCGCATCGAGGCCAAGGACGCCGATCCGCAGATGTTCCGCAAGATCGGCTTGATGGCGCCCCTGACCCGGCCCGAGATTGGCGAAGTTCAGGCCGGCAGCGCTGGCGAGCGGGCGGGACTGCGCAATGGCGACCTGGTCCGGGCCATCGGCGAGACGGTCATCTTCGACGGACAGCAGCTTCGCGAAGTGATCCGCGCCTCGATCGACGGCGACCAGCCGCGCACCCAGACCTGGCAGATCCAGCGCGGCGGTCAGCCGCTCGCGCTCGAGGTGAAGCCTGAAGTGCGCGAAGAGGGTGCCATCAAGATCGGCCGCATCGGCGCCTATGTCGGTGCGCCGCCTGAAATGGTGACGGTGCGGCAGGGCCCGATCGACGGCGTCTGGCGTGGCGTGGTGCGTACTTGGGAGATGTCCGCGCTCACCGTGCGCATGATGGTCAAGATGGTCACCGGCCAGGCGTCGCTCAAGAATCTCAGCGGTCCGCTCACCATTGCCGACTATGCCGGCAAGTCGGCAAGCCTCGGCCTCACCCAGTACCTGCTCTTCCTCGCTGTCATCAGCGTGAGTCTGGGCGTGCTCAATCTCATGCCGCTGCCGGTCCTCGATGGGGGACACCTGATGTATTATCTTTGGGAGGGCCTGACCGGCAAAAGTGTCTCTGATGCTTGGATGGAACGGCTTCAGCGCGGCGGTGTCGCTTTGCTGCTGGTCATGATGTCGGTTGCACTTTTCAACGACGTCACGCGGCTCTTTGGTTAACTTTCTGCCGGCCCTTTCCGTGCCGGCTCAATTCACAGATGAACAAAAACTCCAATCGCTTTCGCCTGCGTAGCGTTGTCGCGGTGGTTGCCAGTGCGCTCGCGGCCACGGCCGCCTGGGCCGTCGAGCCTTTCACGGTGCACGATATTCGCGTCGAAGGTTTGCAACGGGTCGAGGCCGGCACGATCTTCGCATCGCTGCCATTGCGCGTGGGCGACACCTACAGTGACGACCGCGGAACCGCCGCGATCCGCGCGCTGTTCGACCTGGGTTTGTTCAAGGATGTGCGCATCGACGTGAACGGCAACGTGCTGGTGGTGATCGTCGAAGAGCGTCCGACCATTGCAGACGTCGATTTCGTCGGCACCAAGGAATTCGACAAGGCCGCGCTGACGAAGGCGCTGCGCGAAATCGGACTGACCGATGGCCGCCCCTACGACAAGGCGCTGGCCGACCGCGCGGAGCAGGAGCTCAAGCGCCAGTACGTGAGCCGCGCTCTTTACAACGCGCAGGTCGTGACCACCGTCACGCCGATCGAGCGCAACCGCGTCAACCTCACGTTCACCGTGACCGAAGGCGAGTCGGCGCGCATTCGCGAAGTCCACGTGGTCGGCAACAAGGCCTTCAGCGAATCGACCTTGCTGAGCCTGTTCGACCAGGACAGCGGCGGCTTCATGAGCTGGTACACCAAGTCCAACCAGTACTCGCGCGCCAAGCTCAGCGCCGACCTCGAAACGCTGCGCTCGTACTACATCACGCGCGGCTACCTCGAATTCCGCATCGATTCGACCCAGGTCGCCATCTCGCCGGACCGCAAGGACCTGTCGGTGACGGTCAACATCACCGAGGGCGAAAAGTTCGTGGTGGCGGGCGTCAAGCTCGACGGCAACTTCCTGGGCCGCGACGACGAATTCAAGTCGCTGATCACGATCAAGCCGGGCGAGCCCTACAACGGCGAGCAGGTCACGGAGACCACCAAGGCCTTCAACGACTATTTCGGCACCTTCGGCTACGCGTTCGCTCGCGTGCAGGCGCGTCCCGACATCGACCGTGTCAACAACCGCGTCACGCTCACGCTGCAGGCCGAGCCTTCGCGCCGCGTCTACGTGCGCCGTGTTGCCGTTGGCGGCAACAACAAGACCCGCGACGAAGTGATCCGCCGCGAGTTCCGCCAGTTCGAAGCCTCCTGGTACGACGGCGACAAGATCAAGCTCTCGCGCGACCGCGTCGACCGCCTGGGCTTCTTCACTGAGGTGAATGTCGCAACCCAGGAAATCCCGGGCTCGCCCGACCAGGTCGACCTGCTGATCACCGTGGCCGAGAAGCCCACCGGCAGCCTGCAACTCGGCGCCGGCTATTCGAGTTCGGACAAGGTCGCGCTGACCTTTGGCATCTCGCAAGAGAACGTGTTCGGCTCCGGCAACTTCCTGGGCGTACAGGTCAATACCAGCAAGTACAACCGTACGATCTCGCTGACCACCACCGACCCGTACTTCACGAAGGACGGCATCTCGCGCACGATCAGCGTCTATCACACGACGACGCAGCCTTACACGACGTCCATCGACGGCGACTACAAGTTGGTCAACCAGGGCGCCTCCATCCGTTTCGGCGTGCCGTTCAGCGAAGTCGACACGGTCTTCTTCGGCGTCGGGCTCGAGCGCTATGCGTTCGATCCGAACAAGAACGCGATCTTCGCCGGGCTTTCGACGCCGGCGTCCTACCTCAACTATTTCCATTGCTCCAAGGATGCCACCGGCTTCCTGGTGACCGGATGCGACCAGAAGAGCGTGTGGGGCGTACCGCTGACCGTTGGCTGGGGCCGCGACAGCCGCGACAGCTCGCTGGTCCCGACGACCGGCGTTCTGCAGCGCGCCAACCTGGAAGTGGGCGTTGGCGGCGACATGAGGTACCTCAAGACCAACTACCAGTACCAGCAGTTCTTCCCGATCAACAAGCAGTACACCTTCGCGTTGAACGGCGAAGTCGGCTATGCCAAGGCCCTGGGCGGCAAGGTCTACCCGATCTTCAAGAACTTCTATGCCGGCGGCCTGGGCTCCATCCGTGGCTTCGAGCAAAACTCGCTGGGTCCGCGCGACGTGCCGCTGTTCGGGCAGACCGAAGGCGCCGCACTGGGCGGCACCAAGAAGGCCATCTTCAACGCCGAACTGAGCACGCCGTTCCCGGGTGCTGGCAACGACCGCACCCTGCGTCTGTATGGCTTTTTCGACGTCGGCAATGTGTTCGGTTCGCGCGCTCCTGGCCTGACGGACGAGCAGTGGAAGGCGCAGAAGAAGTTGCGCGCTTCCGTCGGCCTCGGTATCAGCTGGGTTTCGCCGCTGGGTCCGCTGCGCCTGGCCTACGCCATCCCCGTTAAGTCCCAAAAGGAAGTGACGGATCCGCAGACCAACTTGATCCTGATCCCGAAGGATAGAATTCAGCGCCTCCAATTCCAGATCGGAACGTCTTTCTAAATGAAGCATTTGATTCGCGCCGCGGCCGGCGCGTTGTTGATTCCCGCTCTCGTGTTCGTTGCTGCGCCTGCCCAGGCGCAGGAAACCTTTCGCATCGGTTTCGTCAATCCGGATCGCGTGCTGCGTGAGGCGCAGCCTGCCAAGGCAGCGCAGGCAAAGCTCGAGTCCGAGTTCCTCAAGCGCGAGAAGGATCTGACCGCCCAGGGCGATGCACTGAAATCTGCATCGGAGAAGTTCGAACGCGAAGCCGGAACCTTGTCCGAAAGCCAGCGCGCCACGCGTCAGCGTGCGCTGGTCGACCAGGACCGCGACTTCCAGCGCCGCCGCCGCGAGTTCCAGGAAGACCTCAATGCGCGCAAGAACGAAGAGCTCCAGCAGGTCTACGAGCGGGCCAACCGCGTCGTGAAACAGGTCGCCGAGGCTGAAAAGTACGACGCCATCCTGCAGGAAGCGATCTACATCAATCCGAAGCACGACATCACCGACAAGGTGATCAAGGCGCTGAACGCGTCGGTCGGCTCCTCAGCGCCCACGGCCGGCAAGTAACGCCGCGAACCGGCGTGTCACTGCAGCTCGGAGCCATCGTTGACGCCCTCGGGGGCGAGCTTCATGGAGATGCAACGCTGTCCATCGAGCGGCTTTCGCCGCTCCAGAATGCGCAGCCCGATGCGCTCAGCTTCCTGAGCCATCCCAAATACCAGCAGGAACTGGCGGCCTCGAAAGCCGCCTGCGTGATCGTGTCGCCTGCCATGCAGGACGCGGCAGCGGCGCGTGGCGCGTTCATCGTCACGCCCGACCCGTACCTCTACTTTGCACGCCTGACGCAGCTCTGGAAGTCGCACCATGCGCGCCCCGAGGCCGATCTTGTCCATCCCAGTGCCGTGATCCACGCCGAGGCCCAAGTCGATCCCACAGCGCGCATTGGCGCCCTGTGCGTGGTGGAGCGGGGCGCGCGCATCGGTGCGGGCACCGTGTTGAAGTCGCGCGTGACGGTCAGCGAAGACTGCACGATCGGCGAGCGCTGCCTGCTGCACCCGGGCGTGGTGATCGGGGCCGACGGCTTCGGCCTTGCGCTGCACCAGGGCGCCTGGGTCAAGATCGAGCAGCTGGGCGCGGTGCGCATCGGCAACGACGTCGAAATCGGCGCCAACACCTGCATCGACCGCGGCGCGCTCGACGACACCGTGATCGAAGACGGCGTCAAGCTCGACAACCTGATCCAGATCGGCCACAACGTGCGCGTCGGCAAGAACACCGCTATGGTAGGCTGCGTCGGCGTGGCCGGCAGTGCCATCATCGGCGCCAACTGCACCTTCGGCGGCGGCGCCATCGTGCTGGGCCACCTGACGGTGGCCGACGGCGTGCACATTTCCGCCGCGACCGTGGTGACCCGCTCGATTCACAAGGCCGGCCAATACACCGGTATGTTTCCCATCGATGACAATGCAAGCTGGGAAAAAAATGCGGCAACGCTCAAGCAGTTGCACAGCCTGCGCGAACGACTGAAGGCGCTGGAGAAGGCTCCCTCGAAAAAATGACGACGATGCAGGAACAGAAAATCATGACGACGACGCTCGATATCCATCAAATCCTCAAGCTGCTTCCCCACCGCTACCCGTTCCTGCTGGTGGACCGCGTGCTCGACATGGAAAAGGGCAAGCGCATCACGGCGCTCAAGAACGTGACGATGAACGAACCCTTCTTCAACGGCCACTTCCCGCACCGTCCGGTGATGCCGGGCGTGCTGATGCTCGAAGCCATGGCGCAGGCGGCAGCCTTGCTGTCGTTCCATTCGCTCGACATCGTGCCGGACGACAACACGGTCTATTACTTCGCCGCCATCGACGGCGCGCGCTTCAAGCGGCCTGTCGAACCCGGCGACCAGCTCACGCTCGAAGTCGAGATCGAACGCATGAAGGCCGGTATCTCCAAATTCAAGGGCCGGGCCCTGGTGGGCACCGAACTGGCCTGCGAGGCCACGCTGATGTGCGCCATGCGCCAGATCAGCTGATCCACCGCTGTCACTTGCAAGGCATGACCCAGGTTCATCCGACAGCACTCGTCGACCCCCAGGCACAGCTTGACGCCTCGGTGTCGGTCGGACCCTATACCGTGATCGGCCCGCACGTGCGGGTCGGGGCGGGCACCACCATCGGCGCGCATTGCGTGATCGAAGGGCGCACCACCATCGGGTGCGACAACCGGATCTTCCAGTTCTCGTCGCTCGGCGCGGTGCCGCAAGACAAGAAATACGCGGGCGAGCCCAACGAGCTCGTCATTGGCGACCGCAACGTCATTCGCGAGTTCTGCACCTTCAACCTCGGCGTGCCGGGGGCGGGGGGCGTGACGCGCGTGGGCCATGACAACTGGATCATGGCCTACACCCACATCGCGCACGACTGCCGCGTCGACAACCACACCACGCTGGCCAACCAGACCACGCTGGCCGGGCACGTGCACCTGGCGGACTGGGTCACGATCGGCGGTCTGACCGGCATTCACCAGTTCGTTTCGGTCGGCGCCCACGCCATGGTCGGCTTCGCGAGCGCGGTGTCGCAGGACGTGCCGCCGTTCATGCTGGTCGACGGCAATCCGCTGGCGGTTCGCGGCTTCAACGTCGTGGGCCTGCGCCGGCGCGATTTCTCGGCGCAGCGGCTGGCAACGGTCAAGCAGATGCATCGCCTGCTGTATCGGCAGGGCAAGACGCTCGAAGAGGCGCGCGCCGGCATTCAGGCGCTGGCCGCCGAAATGCCGGAGGCCGCCGACGACGTCGCGCTGATGGAATCCTTCATCGCCGGTTCGACGCGCGGCATCGCGCGTTGAAGCCATGGCGATGAGCAAGGACGAGCAGCGACGCTTCGCGCTGGTCGCGGGTGAGGCCTCCGGCGACTTGCTCGCGGGGCTTCTTCTCGACGGCCTGCAGGCCCGCTGGCCCACGCTCCAGACCGCTGGCATCGGCGGACCCCGGATGCTCGCGCACGGTTTCCAGAGCTGGTGGCCGCAGGAGAAGCTCGCGGTGCGCGGCTACATCGAGGTGCTGCGGCACTACGCCGAAATCGCCGGCATCCGCCGCCAGCTCAAGGCCCGGTTGCTGCGCGAACGGCCCGAGCTGTTCATCGGTGTCGATGCGCCCGATTTCAATCTCGATCTCGAAGCCGGGCTGCGAAGCCAGGGGATCAAGACCGTTCACTTCATCTGCCCCTCGATCTGGGCCTGGCGGCCGAAGCGCATCGAGAAGGTCCGGGCCGCGGCCGACCATGTGCTGTGCATCTTTCCGTTCGAGCCCGAGCTGCTGGAAAAGCAGGGCGTTGCCGCGAGCTACGTGGGCCACCCGATTGCCAACGTGATCCCGATGACGCCCGACCGTGCCGCAGCGCGCGCCGCGCTGGGTCTGGCGCCCGACGCACAGGTCGTCGCCTTGCTGCCCGGCAGCCGCCGCTCCGAGATTCGCTACTTGGCCGCCCGGTTCTTCGAAGCCGCTGCCCGGATGCAGAAGGCACGGCCGGCGATTCAGTTCGTGGCCCCCATCCTGCCGGGGCTGCGCGCCGAAGTCGAAGCCTTGCTCCAGGCCAGCGGCATGACCGGCCGGGTGAAGCTGCTCGATGGCCAGTCGCACGCCGCGCTCGCCGCCTGCGACGTCACGCTGATCGCCAGCGGCACCGCCACGCTCGAGGCGGCGCTCTTCAAGCGGCCGATGGTCATCGCCTACAACATGAACGGGCTCTCGTGGCGCCTGATGCAAAGCAAGCAGCTGCAGCCCTGGGTCGGCCTCCCCAACATCCTGTGCCGCGAGTTCGTGGTGCCCGAATTGCTGCAGGAAGCCGCCACCCCCGAGGCGCTGGCCCAGGCCACGCTGGCCTGGCTCGACGCGCCCGAAAAGACACAGGCCCTGCAACAAAGATTTTCCGAACTGCACGTGCAATTGCAGCGCGATACGCCGACACTTTGCGCCGATGCGATCCAGAAAGTTCTTGAAGGCTGAGCAGGCCCCGCTGGTGTGGGACGCACCGGGCCTGCTCGCGGGCGTCGACGAGGCAGGGCGTGGCCCCCTGGCCGGGCCCGTGGTGGCCGCGGCCGTGATCCTCGACGACCAGCGACCGATCCGTGGGCTGGCCGATTCCAAGACCCTCACCGCCCTGCAGCGCGAACGCCTGCACGACCAGATCCTGGCCAAGGCCCTGTGCTGCTCGATCGCGCAGGCAAGCGTCGAGGAGATCGACACCCACAACATCCTGCAGGCCACCATGCTCGCGATGCGCCGTGCGGTCGAGGGCTTGCGCCTGAAACCGACCAAGGTGCTGGTCGACGGCAACCGCCTGCCGACGCTCGATGTGCTGGCCGAAGCCATCGTCAAGGGCGACGCGCTGGTCAAGGCGATTTCCGCGGCGTCGATCCTGGCCAAGGTGCACCGTGATCGACTCTGCGAGCAGTTGCATACCGAGTTTCCGCATTACGGCTTTGCCGGCCACAAGGGCTATGGCACGCCGGAGCACCTGGAGGCGCTGCAGCGCCATGGTGCCTGTGTGCATCACCGCAGGTCGTTCAGCCCTGTTGCAGCGGCGCTGGCGCGGACTGCAGTCGCCACCTTAGTCGTCGAGGCCGCGCCTGTGGTGTTCGCAACGGTCGAGACCGTCCACCTCGACCTGCGCGCCGCGCCCTGAGCCCGCGATGACCACCGATCCTGGCGCGAGCCTCATCAGTTCGCGCGACAACCCGCTGCTCAAGGACCTGCGCAAACTGGCCCAGGACCCCGGCGCCTACCGCAAACTGCGCCGCATCTGGCTCGAAGGCGACCATCTTTGCCGGGCGGCGCTGGCCCGTGGCGTCAAGCCCGCGATTGCGGTGTTTTCGGAGTCTTTCTGGCCGACGGCCCCTGCTGAATGGGCTGCAAGTGCTATCAAAACGGTAGTGGTCAGCGATGACTTGCTGCGTGGCGCCAGCGGCCTGGAGTCGCCAGCGCCGATGGGCTTCGTGCTCGATCTGCCGGCACGGCCGGAACTGATCCCCGACGCGCCGAGCGTGGTGCTCGACCGCTTGCAGGATGCCGGCAACGCCGGTTCCATCCTGCGCAGCGCGGCCGCTTTCGGCTTCACCCAGGTGATCGCACTCAAGGGCACGGCCGCGCTGTGGGCGCCGAAAGTGCTGCGCGCCGGCATGGGCGCCCATTTCGGTCTGCGCCTGATCGAAGGCGTGGAAGCCGATGCGCTCGATGCGTTGACGATTCCTTTGGTCGCGACCAGTTCGCACCATGGCGAATGGCTCCACAAGGCCCGCTTGCCGCACCCTTGCGCCTGGCTGATGGGCCATGAAGGGCAGGGCGTTTCGCCCGCCCTGGAAGCCCGCGCGACCCACCACATCCGCATCGCCCAGCCCGGCGGCGAAGAATCCCTCAACGTGGCGGCAGCCGCTGCCATCTGCCTGCACGCGAGCGGCGCGGCCCTCCAGCCCGAATAGGGCCTCAGTCCGAGCTACAATTGAAGGCTTACTCGCAATAGCGTCGCCCGGCCGCCTTTAACGCCAAAATCTCCTTAAGCAGCAGTCCGCAGGCAACGCGCCTGGGGCTCCGAGCGACCGTAACCATCCGGAGAACCCAGTGCTTTTGTCTCTCAAGGGAAGTTTCCCGCCCGCCATCCTGGCGCTCGCAGACGGCACGGTCTTTCAAGGCAATTCGATCGGAGCCGCCGGCTCCACGACCGGTGAAGTGGTGTTCAACACCGCCATGACCGGTTACCAGGAAATCCTCACCGACCCGAGCTACTGCCAGCAGATCGTCACCTTGACGTATCCGCACATCGGCAACTACGGCGTCAACGGTGAAGACATCGAAGCCGACAAGATCCATGCCGCGGGCCTGATCATCAAGGACCTGCCCCTCGTCGCCTCCAACTTCCGCAAGACCGCCACGCTGAGCGAATACCTCGTGGCCGGCAAGACGGTCGCCATCGCGAACATCGACACCCGCAAGCTCACCCGCCACCTGCGCACCCATGGCGCGCAGAACGGCTGCATCCTGGGCCTGGCCGCGGGCGAAGCCGTGACGCAGGCGCTCATCGACAAGGCCATCGCCGCCGCCAAGGCCGCGCCGAGCATGTCCGGCCTCGACCTCGCCAAGGTGGTGTCGGTCACCGAGACCTACGAATGGACCGAAACCGAGTGGAAGCTCGGCGCGGGCTATGGCGTGCAGATCACGCCGAAGTTCCACGTCGTCGCCTTCGACTACGGCGTCAAGAAGAACATCCTGCGCATGATCGCCCAGCGCGGCGCGCGCATCACGGTGGTGCCGGCGCAGACGCCCGCGGCCGACGTGCTCAAGCTCAAGCCCGATGGCGTCTTCCTGGCCAACGGCCCGGGCGACCCGGAGCCTTGCGACTACGCCATCAGCGCCGTCAAGGCACTGATCGAGACCGGTATCCCCACCTTCGGCATCTGCCTGGGCCACCAGATCATGGCGCTGGCCTCGGGCGCCAAGACCTTCAAGATGAAGTTCGGCCACCACGGCGCGAACCATCCGGTGAAGGACCTCGACAACGGCCGCGTGAGCATCACCAGTCAGAACCATGGCTTCGCGGTCGACGAGAAGTCGCTGCCGGCCAACCTGCGTCCCACCCACATCAGCCTGTTCGACAACACGCTGCAGGGCCTCGCACGCACCGACAAGCCCGCGTTCTGCTTCCAGGGCCACCCGGAAGCCTCGCCCGGCCCGCACGACATCGGCTACCTGTTCGATCGCTTCACGGCACTCATGGAAAAGAACAAGACGGAAAAGACGGAGAAAGAGAATGCCTAAGCGCACAGACCTCAAATCGATCCTCATCATCGGCGCCGGCCCGATCATCATCGGCCAGGCCTGCGAGTTCGACTACTCCGGCGTGCAGGCCTGCAAGGCGCTGCGCGAAGAGGGCTACAAGGTCATCCTGATCAACAGCAACCCCGCGACGATCATGACCGACCCGGCCACGGCCGACGTCACCTACATCGAGCCCATCACCTGGCAGACGGTCGAGAAGATCATCGCCAAGGAACGCCCCGACGCGATCCTGCCGACCATGGGCGGCCAGACCGCGCTCAACTGCGCGCTCGACCTCTGGCGCAATGGCGTGCTCGACAAGTACACGGGCGCAGCCACCGGCAAGCCCGTCGAACTGGTCGGCGCCACGCCCGAGGCCATCGACAAGGCCGAAGACCGCCTGAAGTTCAAGGACGCGATGACCAAGATCGGTCTCGGTTCGGCGCGCTCCGGCATCGCCCACACGATGGACGAAGCCTGGGCCGTGCAGAAGACACTCGGCTTCCCGACCGTGATCCGCCCCAGCTTCACGCTCGGCGGCACCGGCGGCGGCATTACCTACAACCCCGACGAGTTCGAGACCATCTGCAAGCGCGGCATCGAGGCCTCGCCCACCAACGAGCTGCTGATCGAAGAATCGCTGCTCGGCTGGAAAGAGTACGAGATGGAAGTCGTGCGCGACAAGGCCGACAACTGCATCATCGTCTGCTCGATCGAAAACCTCGACCCGATGGGCGTGCACACCGGCGACTCGATCACCGTGGCCCCCGCACAGACGCTCTCCGACAAGGAATACCAGATCCTGCGCAACGCCTCGCTGGCCGTGCTGCGCGAGATCGGCGTGGACACCGGCGGCTCGAACGTGCAGTTCTCCATCAACCCGAAGGACGGCCGCATGGTCGTCATCGAGATGAACCCGCGCGTCTCGCGTTCCTCGGCGCTGGCCTCCAAGGCCACGGGCTTCCCGATCGCCAAGGTCGCGGCCAAGCTGGCCGTGGGCTACACGCTCGACGAGCTGCGCAACGAAATCACCGGTGGCGCCACGCCCGCGTCGTTCGAACCGTCGATCGACTACGTGGTCACCAAGATCCCGCGTTTCGCCTTCGAGAAATTCCCGCAGGCCGATTCGCGCCTCACCACGCAGATGAAGTCGGTGGGCGAGGTGATGGCCATGGGCCGCACCTTCCAGGAATCGTTCCAGAAGGCCCTGCGCGGCCTCGAAGTGGGCGTCGACGGCCTCAACGAGAAGACGCAGGACCGCGAAGTGCTCGAAAAGGAACTGGGCGAGCCCGGCCCCGAGCGCATCTGGTACGTGGGCGATGCCTTCGCCATGGGCCTGAGCGTGGATGAAGTGTTCGCGCTGACCAAGATCGATCCGTGGTTCCTGGTGCAGATCGAGGAGATCGTGAAGATCGAACTCGAGCTGGAAACCAAGTCGCTCGACGACATCGACAAGGACACGCTGCTCGCGTTGAAGAAGAAGGGCTTCTCCGACCGCCGCCTCGCCAAGCAACTCAAGACCACCGACACGGCCATCCGCGAAAAGCGCCGGGCCCTCAGCGTGCGCCCGGTCTACAAGCGCGTGGACACCTGCGCGGCCGAGTTCGCGACCAACACCGCCTACATGTACTCGACCTACGAGGACGAGTGCGAAGCCGACCCGACGAACAGGAAAAAGATCATGGTGCTCGGCGGCGGCCCGAACCGCATCGGCCAGGGCATCGAGTTCGACTACTGCTGCGTGCACGCCGCGCTGGCCATGCGCGAGGACGGCTACGAGACCATCATGGTCAACTGCAATCCCGAGACCGTGTCGACCGACTACGACACCTCCGACCGCCTGTACTTCGAGCCGCTCACGCTCGAAGATGTGCTCGAGATCGTCGACAAGGAAAAGCCGCTCGGCGTGATTGTGCAGTACGGCGGCCAGACGCCGCTCAAGCTCGCGCTCGACCTCGAAGCCAACGGCGTGCCGATCATCGGCACCTCGCCCGACATGATCGACGCGGCCGAAGACCGCGAGCGCTTTCAGAAGCTGCTGCATGAGCTGGGCCTGCGCCAGCCGCCGAACGCCACGGCGCGCACCGAACCCGAAGCGCTCGAAAAGGCTGCGGCCCTCGGTTATCCGCTGGTGGTGCGCCCGAGCTACGTGCTCGGTGGCCGCGCGATGGAAATCGTGCACGAACAACGCGACCTCGAGCGCTATATGCGCGAGGCCGTGAAGGTCAGCCACGACTCGCCGGTGCTGCTCGACCGCTTCCTGAACGACGCCGTCGAATGCGACGTCGACTGCATCCGCGACGGCGAAGGCGCCACGCTGATCGGCGGCGTGATGGAACACATCGAACAGGCCGGCGTGCACTCGGGCGACTCCGCCTGCTCGCTCCCGCCCTACAGCCTGAGCGCAGAAACCATTGCCGAATTGAAGCGCCAGAGCGCCGCAATGGCGAAGGCGCTCAACGTGGTCGGCCTGATGAACGTGCAGTTCGCGATCCAGCAGAAGGACGGCAAGGACGTCATCTACGTGCTCGAAGTGAACCCGCGAGCTTCCCGCACCGTGCCCTACGTGAGCAAGGCCACCGGCATCCAGCTCGCCAAGGTGGCGGCACGCTGCATGGCCGGCCAGTCGCTCGCATCGCAGGGCGTGACGAAGGAAGTCACGCCGCCGTACTTCAGCGTGAAGGAAGCCGTGTTCCCGTTCGTCAAGTTCCCGGGCGTGGACACCATCCTCGGCCCCGAGATGAAGTCGACCGGCGAAGTGATGGGCGTGGGCAAGACCTTCGGCGAAGCCTTCGTGAAGTCGCAGATCGGCGCGGGCACGCACCTGCCGAAGTCGGGCAAGGTCTTCATCTCGGTGAAGAACAACGACAAGGCGCGTGCGGTCGAAGTGGCACGCGGCCTCGCGAAGCTGGGCTTCGAGCTGATCGCGACCAAGGGCACGGCAGCAGCCATCAACGCCGCGGGCATCGAATGCGCGACGGTGAACAAGGTGACCGAAGGCCGCCCGCACATCGTGGACATGATCAAGAACAACGAGATTGCCCTGGTCATCAACACGGTGGAAGAGCGCCGCAACGCGATCACCGATTCGCGGCAGATCCGCACCTCGGCGCTGCTGGCCCGCGTGACCACGTTCACGACCATCTTCGGCGCCGAAGCCGCGGTCGAGGGCATGGGCTTCATGGACGAACTCGGCGTGATCTCGGTGCAGGAGATGCACGCGCAGCTGGCGGCAGCCTGAGCATCATGGAAACCCAGCTCGTCGAACTGGACCTTGCCGACTGGAACGCGGCCACGCCCAATGAGGCGTGGATTGCGGCGCTGGAAGCCGGCAAGGTGCTGTACTTCCCGCGCCTGGGCTTCGAGCTGCTGGCTGAAGAACGCAGCCTGCTGACACCCGGCCTGCTGTCGCCCGACGTGCGGAACATCAGCCTCGATGCCAACGGCAAGCTCAAGGGCGTCGTCGGCGACGAGGCAGTGCAGCGTACGGCGGCGGCGATGGTGGGGCGGTTTCGCGCGCAGGCGCAGCAGTTGATCCACGGTCTGCTGCCGCACTACACGCCGGCCTTGCGCCTCGCACCAACGAGCTATCGGCCGGCGCAGGTCGAGACGCGCGTGCAGTCGTGGCGCGCCGACGACCGCCGGCTGCACGTTGACGCATTTCCGTCGCGACCCAACTACGGCGAGCGCATCCTACGCGTGTTCACCAACGTCAATCCCGAGGGCGCACCGCGCGTGTGGCGCGTGGGCGAGCCTTTCGAGGGCATCGCCAGGCGCTTCCTGCCGCGTGCCAAGCCCTATGTGCGCTGGCAGGCGAAGCTGTTGCAGGCGCTGCACGTGACCAAGTCGTTTCGCAGCGAATACGACCACCTGATGCTGCAGCTGCACGACGGCATGAAGTCGGACATGGGCTACCAGGAAACCTCTCCGCAGGAAACCGCCAAGTTCCCGCCGGGCTCGGTGTGGGTGTGCTTTTCCGACCAGACCTCGCATGCCGTGATGGCGGGCCAGTACATGCTGGAACAGACCCTTCATCTGGCCGCTTCGAAGCAATACAATCCGGATTCGAGCCCGCTCGCCATCCTGAGCCGGCTGACCGGACGCAACCTCGTCTGATCCTGTCCCCCCAATCGACCGCCGAACGGCATCGTTCGGCGGTTTCGCTTTATGGAGAACCAAACATGGCCACCATTCCAATCACCAAGCGCGGTGCCGAAAAGCTGCGCGCCGAACTGCATCAACTCAAGACCGTCGACCGCCCCTGGGTCATCAACGCGATTTCCGAAGCCCGCGCACAGGGTGACCTGAGCGAGAACGCCGAGTACGAAGTCGCCAAGGACCGCCAGGGCTTCATCGAAGGCCGCATCCAGGAAGTCGAAGGCAAGCTCTCGGCCGCGCAGATCATCGATCCGTCCGAGCTCGATGCGGGCGGCAAGATCGTGTTCGGCTCGACGGTGGAGCTCGAGGAAGAAGAGTCCGGTGAAGCCGTCAAGTACCAGATCGTGGGCGAGGACGAAGCCGACCTGAAGCTGGGCCTCATCAACATCTCCAGCCCGATCGCGCGCGCGCTGATCGGCAAGGAAGAGGGCGACACCGCCGAGGTGCAGGCGCCCGGCGGCCTCAAGCGCTACGAGATTGTCGCGGTCAGCTACCTCTGAGCTTCGAGATGAAAGACCGCATTGCCCTGTTGCTGGCCGCCTTCTGGTGGGGCAGCCTCACGACGATCGGTTTTCTGGTGGTGCCGATGCTGTTCGCCCGGCTTGGCAATCCCGCTGTGGCAGGCAATTTCGCCGACCAGCTGTTCGAGGCGCAGAGCTGGGTGGCCATTGGCTGCGGGCTGATCCTGCTGGTTCATTTCAGGACCCAGGCCGGCGAGCGCGTGAATGGGCCCGCGCAGACCGCCATCATGCTGATCCTGAGGGCGTTGTTGTTGGCGCTGCTTCAGCAGTACGCCGTGGCGCCGCGCATTCTTGCGCGCGACAACCTCAAGCTTTGGCACGCCGCAGGCAGCGGCATGTACATCGTGCAATGGGCGTGCACCGGTGCACTGCTCTGGCGCATGGGCGCTCGCTCGCCGCGCTGAAACAGCGATGGCGGCCTTCGCCGCCATCCCTCTCGCTCACTCTTTCCAGAACTTCGCGACCCAGCTCGCGGGCCGGATAAAGCGGAAGGCCCGATTGCGCCGGCCGGCCAGCGCATCGGGCGGATTGCACTCGCCATGAAAAATCATGATGCGTGCGCCCTCGGGAACGAAGGGCTCTTCCCAATAGTTGGTCGGCCAGGTCGGAATGCCGTGGTACTTGAAGCTGGGGCACCAGGCCTCGGGCCAGTAGGAGAGCTTGCCTTGCTTGTGGAGCATGTCCGACAGGTAGGCCTGCTCGTTGCGGTACTCGGCCTGAACCTTGTCGATGTTGGTGCGGAGATAGGCCAGCAGGTCGGCATGAGCGCCCAGCTCGAAGCGGTAGACCGACGAGTTGCCTGTGATCCGCTCGCGCCGCCAGGGGCGGGCGTAATCGTGAATGATCAGGAACTCGCCGGGTTGCTCGAAGAAGGCATCGAGGCTGCCCACAATGACCACGTCGACATCCAGGAACAGGGCGGTGCCGCGCAGGCCGTGCAGGTCCTGTTCGAAGGTCGTGAGCTTCTTCCAGCCACCATCGCGCTGGCCTGGGGCCAACTGCAGGTTGAGCTGTGGAATGGGAAGGCACGTCACCTCGGGGCGGATGCCGTTGCCGTCGTCCGTCAAACACACGAACTTGAAGTCGCCGCTGAGGTTGCGGCGCACCATCGCGTAGAGGCGGTTGACATATTCGGGGCCGTATTTCGTGCCCCACTTCATGCAGAGGATATGGCGCTGTGCGCCCTGCGCTGCCACCCAGCTCAATCCGACTGGTTGCGCTTCTTGGCCGACAGCGGCCGCTTGGCCTTGGCGCGCTTGATGGTGCCGCCGGGGGTGAGCCGCTGGTTGCCGAGCACGCGCAGGGTCTTGATTTCGGGGCGCTGGCCACCGCGCTTGCTGTATTTCAGGACCTTGACGTCGCGCGGGCCGGGCATGCGGTCTTCATCGACCACGCGCTCCTTTTCGGGCTTGGGGCGCCAGAGCACCAGCAGCTTGCCGATGTGCTGGATGGGAGCGGCATCGAGCTCGTCGGCCAGCGTTTGCAGCATGGCGTCGCGGGCCAGTCGGTCGTCGGAGAACACGCGCACCTTGATCAGGCCATGGGCCTTGAGGGCGGCGTCCGCCTCCTTTTTCACGGCAGGGGTGAGCCCGTCTCCACCGACCATGACGATCGGATCCAGGTGGTGAGCTTCGGCGCGGTGCACCTTGCGCTCGGCAGGGGTAAGTTGAATGGCGGGCATCCCCGTATTATCGAGGGTAGATAAGCACCCCAATGAGCACCAAAGCAAAAAGCAAAAAAGTCAATGAAGCTTGGCTTCACGACCACATCAATGATCCGTACGTGAAATTGGCCACGCGGGAGGGGTATCGCGCACGCGCTGCCTACAAGCTCAAGGAGATCGACGAGTCGCTGGGGCTGATCAAGCCCGGGCAGCTGGTGGTCGACCTGGGCTCTACGCCAGGGGCCTGGAGCCAGTACGTCCGGCGGCGGATGTCGCCGGACGGGGCCGCCTCGGGAGCGCTGGCCGGCACCATCATCGCCCTGGACATGCTGCCGATGGAGCCCATCGAGGGGGTGACCTTCCTGCAGGGGGATTTTCGCGAGGCGGAGCTGCTGGAGCAGGTCCTGGGCGTGCTGGCGGGCCGCAAGGCCGATGTGGTGGTGTCGGACATGGCGCCCAACCTCTCGGGCATCCATTCGGCCGATGGTGCCCGCATTGCGCACCTGATCGAGCTTGCGATCGACTTCGCCCAGCACCATCTGAAGCCCGAAGGGGCGCTGGTGGCGAAGCTTTTTCATGGCAGCGGCTATGACGAATCGGTCAAGCTGTTCAAGGCCAATTTCCGCACTGTCAAGCCATTCAAGCCCAAGGCTTCGCGCGATAAATCGGCCGAAACCTTCCTGGTCGGGATGGGATTGAAGGCCCCGGATACGCCTTGATACCTTGTTGCCATGAGCCCGCAGGGGGCGCAATCCCTTGTCAGGCTATGGCTGCTTTAGGGAAATGCCCGCTTTTCGCAGCTTGAAAAGCCTAAAATGGGGCGCAATTGCGTATCCACAGCGCAGATTTCATATTCTCGTCACGCGCTTTAGCTTGGAGCTTCGTTTGAACAATCAGTGGTTTTCCAAAGTTGCCGTCTGGCTCGTCATTGCGATGGTGTTGTTCACTGTGTTCAAGCAGTTCGACACCCGCGGCGGCGTTGGCTCGAGTGCGGTAAGCTACTCGGAGTTCCTGGACCAGGTCCGGAACAACCAGATCAAGAGCGCCGTCATTCCTGAAGGCGCCGGCGGCGGCGAGATCATCGCCGTCACCAACGACGATCGCAAGATCCGCACGACCGCCACGGTCCTCGACCGCGGCCTCGTGGGCGATCTGATCGACCACAACGTCAAGTTCGACGTCAAGCCGCGCGAAGAGGGCTCGCTCCTCATGACGCTGCTGGTGAGCTGGGGCCCGATGCTGCTGCTGATCGGCGTCTGGATCTATTTCATGCGGCAGATGCAGGGCGGCGGCAAGGGCGGGGCATTCAGCTTCGGCAAGAGCAAGGCCCGCATGATGGACGAAAACAACAACACGGTCACTTTCGCCGACGTCGCGGGCTGCGACGAGGCCAAGGAAGAAGTCCGTGAGGTCGTCGACTTCCTGAAAGACCCGCAACGCTTCCAGAAACTCGGCGGCCGCATTCCGCGCGGCCTGCTGCTGGTCGGCCCTCCCGGCACCGGCAAGACGCTGCTGGCCAAGTCGATCGCCGGCGAAGCCAAGGTCCCGTTCTTCTCGATCTCGGGCTCCGACTTCGTTGAAATGTTCGTCGGCGTGGGCGCGGCCCGTGTCCGCGACATGTTCGAGAACGCCAAGCAAAACGCACCCTGCATCATCTTCATCGACGAAATCGATGCGGTGGGTCGTCAGCGCGGCGCCGGTCTCGGCGGCGGCAAC
>CAMATD010000024.1 GCA_945860785.1 Variovorax sp. YR752
TCGGGTGGAAAACAGGGCTTCTAGGGGGCGAATGTAGGCCGTTGCGGACCCACAAAAACCAATCTTTGGCGGAGTGGACGGGACTCGAACCCGCGACCCCCGGCGTGACAGGCCGGTATTCTAACCAACTGAACTACCACTCCTGGTAGACAACGTTCACTCCTTGCGGAGCCAAGTGCTGACGACTTGTGCCCGAATCACTTGCGTGAAACTGGCGACCCTACGGGGATTCGAACCCCGGTAGCCACCGTGAAAAGGTGGTGTCCTAGGCCTCTAGACGATAGGGTCAAAACCTTAGGAACCGTGCTGCGATCAGCACTTTTCTTCTCGACACTTTGATGGTGGAGGTAAACGGGATCGAACCGATGACCTCTTGCATGCCATGCAAGCGCTCTCCCAGCTGAGCTATACCCCCGTGTGGGTGTCGAGCCTTGAATTATAGGCCGAAAAATCAGGCCCTTTTCAAACGCTCTATAACTTTTTCACGAGAAAAAATTGCGAGCACCGAATCGAGGGATGGTGTCTGCGCAGTTCCCATCACGAGGACGCGAACCGGCATGGCCAACACAGGCATTTTCACAGAATGTGCGGCCAAAACTTCCTTGATGCCTGCAGCAATCGAAGTTTTTTCCCAGTTCACGCTCGCGAGCTTTTCGGCCAGCGTGGCGATGACGGGCTTCACCGCGTCGGTGATGTGTTGCGCGCGATCGGTTTCGCTCACGGTCACGTCGGCATAGAACGCTGCCGCCCAGTCGGCCAGCGCAACCGTGGTCTCGCAACGGTCCTTGAACAGCGCGCAGATCGCGGGGAGGCGATCGTCGGCGTCGATGCCGCGCTTCTTCAGCTGTGCGGCGACGAGCGGTGCAAGCGCATCGTCGGGCTTGGCCTTGATGTACTGCGCATTGACCCAGGAGAGCTTCGCGGCATCCCACTGGGCCGGACTCTTCGACAGGTGCGAGCCGTCGAACCAGCTCACCATCTGTTCGCGCGTGAAGAGCTCTTCGTCGCCATGGCTCCAGCCGAGGCGCGCGAGGTAGTTCAGCATCGCTTCGGGCAGGTAGCCGTTCTCTTCATAGGCGGTGACGCTCACGGCGCCGCGGCGCTTGGAGAGCTTTTGCCCGTCGTCGCCCAGGATCACCGGCACATGGCCGAACGCGGGCAGCGGCGCGCCGAGCGCGCGGAAGATGTTGATCTGCCACGGCGTGTTGTTGATGTGCTCGTCGCCGCGGAACACGTGCGTGATGTTCATGTCCCAGTCGTCGACCACCACCGCGAAGTTGTAGGTGGGCACACCGTCGGGCCGCAGGATGATGAGGTCGTCGATCTCGCGGTTGTTGATGGTGATCTCGCCCTTGACGAGGTCGTTCCACGTCACGTCGCCTTCGGGCGGGTTGCAGAAGCGCACCACCGGCGGCACGCCTTCGGGCACGGGCGGCAGCACCTTGCCCGGCTCGGGGCGCCAGCGGCGGTCGTACAGCGTCTTCTCGCCGCGCGCGCGCTGCGCTTCACGCATTTCGTCGAGCTCGGCCGGCGTGCAGTAGCAGTGGTAGGCGGTGCCGGCCGCGAGCATCTGCGCGATCACTTCGCGGTAGCGCTCGAGGCGCTGCATCTGGTAGATCGGGCCCTCGTCGTAGTCGAGGCCGAGCCAGTGCATCGAGGCGAGGATCTGGTCGGTCGAGTCCTGCGTGGAGCGGGCCACGTCGGTGTCCTCGATGCGCAGCACGAACTCACCGCCGTGATGGCGCGCATAGGCCCACGAATAGAGCGCGGTGCGGGCCGTGCCCAGGTGAAGAAGGCCGGTGGGAGACGGAGCGATGCGGGTGCGAACTTTGCCGGTCATGAAACTCGATTCAGGAATTCAGGGTGCTCAGGCCGCGCTGCAAGTCGGCCGTGATGTCGTCGATGTACTCGAGGCCGACCGCGAGGCGGATCAGCCCCTGGCCGATGCCGGCGGCTTGCCGCTGCACTTCGGTCAGGCGGCCGTGCGAGGTCGTGCCGGGGTGCGTGATGATGGTCTTGGTGTCGCCGAGGTTGGTGGCAATGCTCACCACGCGCGTGCTGTTGATCACGTGGAAGGCGTTGGCGCGTGCAGTTTCCGGATCGTTGCCGATCACGTCGAAGGACACGACGGCACCTCCCTGCCCCGACTGCTGACGCATGGCCAGTTCGTGCTGCGGATGCGAAGCAAGGCCGGGGTAGTAGACGCGCGCGATGCCGGGCTGCCTTTCGAGCCACCGCGCCACGGCCAGCGCATTCACGCATTGCGCCTGCATGCGGATGCCCAGCGTTTCCATGCCCTTGAGGACGACCCATGCGTTGAACGGCGACAGCGCCATGCCGGCAGTGCGAACCACCGGACCGAACACGTCGACGATGAGCTTCGACGGACCGCAGATCGCGCCGGCCATCACGCGGCCCTGGCCGTCGAGGTACTTGGTGCCGGAATGAATGATGAGGTCGGCGCCCAGTTCGGCCGGGCGCTGCAGCGCGGGCGTGCAGAAGCAGTTGTCGACCGCCAGCAGCGCACCGGCGCCGTGGGCCAGGTCGGCCAGCGCCTGGATGTCGCACACGTCCGTCAGCGGATTGGTCGGCGTTTCGGCGAACAGCAGCTTGGTGTTCGGCTTCATCGCCGCACGCCATTCGGCCACGTCAGTCTGCGAGACGAAGGTAGTCTCGACGCCGAACTTGGCGAACTCCTTGCCGAACAGGTTCAGCGTCGAGCCGAACACCGAGCGCGAGCAGATCACATGGTCGCCGGCCTTCAGCAGGCCCATGCACATCATGAGGATCGCACCCATGCCGGTGGAGGCACCGATGGCGGCTTCCGTACCTTCAAGTGCCGCAAGGCGCTGCTCGAAGCTCGCCACCGTGGGGTTGGAGGTGCGCGAGTAGGTGAAGCCCGGCTCGGCGCCGGCAAAGCGGCGTGCCGCGGTCTCAGCGTCGGGCTGCACGAAGCCGCTGGTCAGGAACAGCGCTTCGGAGTGCTCGCCATGCTGGCTCGGTGCCAGGCCGGTGCGCAGCGCGAGCGTGTCGCGGTGCAGTCCGGGCGGCAGGGTTCGTTCGTCGGTCACTTCAGCTCTCACTCGCTGTGGTTGGGAAGCGCGAGGCGCGAGGAGTCTTCCTCGTTTTCCTCGATACGGGGACGGTTGCCGTTCATGCGCGAGATGGCTTCGGTGTCGATGTCGCCGGTCACGTACACGCCGTCGAAGCACGAGGCATCGAAGCCGTCGAGCTTCGGGTTGAGCGAGCCGATGGCGCGCTTCATGGCATCGACGTCCTGGTAGATCAGCGCGTCGCAGCCGATCAGTTCGCTGATCTCTTCGATGGTGCGGTCGTGCGCGACCAGTTCGTCCTTGGTGGGCATGTCGATGCCGTAGACGTTGGGGTAACGCACCGGCGGCGCAGCGCTGGCGAGGTAGACCTTGCGAGCGCCGGCATCGCGCGCCATCTGCACGATCTCGCGGCTGGTGGTGCCGCGCACGATCGAGTCGTCGACCAGCAGCACGTTGCGGCCCTTGAACTCGCTCGCGATCACGTTGAGCTTCTGGCGCACCGATTTCTTGCGCACGCCTTGCCCCGGCATGATGAAGGTGCGGCCCACATAACGGTTCTTCACGAAGCCTTCGCGGTACGGCACGCCCAGCAGGTGCGCGAGCTGCGTGGCGCTCGGGCGGCTCGATTCGGGAATCGGAATGATCACGTCGATCTGGTTCGGCGGCACGGTGGACACCACGCGCTTGGCCAGCGTCTCGCCCAGGTTCAGGCGCGCCTGGTAGACCGAGATGCCGTCGAGCACCGAGTTGGGCCGTGCGAGGTAGACGAATTCGAAGATGCAGGGGTTCAGCGTCGGCGACTCGGCGCATTGCATCGAGTGCACCTTGCCCTCCAGGTCGACGAACACCGCTTCGCCCGAATCGATGTTGCGCTCGAACACATGGCCCGAGCCTTCGAGCGCGACCGATTCGCTGGCCACCATCACGGTGCCGTCGGCGCTGCGGCCCATCGACAGCGGACGGATACCGTACGGATCGCGAAGGCGAGCAGGCCATGGCCGGCGATCAGCGCGACCACGGCGTACGAGCCGCGCAGGCGCTTGTGCATGTTCTTGACCGCGGCGAACACCTCGGCCGGATGCAGCGGCACGCCGCGCGACGAGCGTTCGAGTTCGTGCGCCAGCACGTTGAGCAGCACTTCCGAATCGCTCTCGGTGTTGGTGTGGCGGTGGTCGGTGGAGAACAGCTCCGCACGCAGCGCATGCGCGTTGGTGAGGTTGCCGTTGTGCACGAGCACGATGCCGAAGGGCGCGTTCACGTAGAAGGGCTGCGCCTCTTCTTCGCTGTAGGCATTGCCGGCGGTCGGGTAGCGGACCTGGCCCAGGCCCACGCTGCCTGGCAGCGCGCGCATGTTGCGCGTGCGGAACACGTCGCGGACCATGCCCTTGGCCTTGTGCATGAAGAACTTGCGCTCGAGCAAGGTCACGATGCCGGCCGCATCCTGGCCGCGATGCTGCAACAGCAGCAGCGCGTCATAGAGCAGCTGATTGACGGGTGCGTTGCTGACAACGCCGACGATTCCACACATGAACGATTCCTCTCAGGGCAGGTAGCTTGCCAACTTTTCAGGCAGCGCGGGTTTCAGGCCCTGCAATGCCGCATCGAGAACAATGGCGCTGCGCGATTCGTGCCACCAGGCACTGTCGCTCAACACCAGCAAATGAACAACGACTGCCAGCACGAGCAGGGCCACTGCACCCCGCGCCGCGCCAAAGGCAGCTCCCAAAATCCGGTCCACGGGCCGAAGGCCCACGGCGGCGATCAGCTTGCGCGTGAGCGCCGCCACCAGCCCCACGCCGAACACCACCGCCACGAACACCAGCACGAAGGCCAATGGATAACGCCAGGTCGCTTGCGGCTCGCCGAACGGCAACCATGCCGCCACGCCGGAAGCCAGCCACTGGGCGGCAATGAAAGCAGTCACCCAGCCCACCAGCGAAATCACTTCGAACACCAGTCCGCGCACCAGGCCGAACAGCATCGACACCACGATCAGCGCAATAGCGATCCAGTCGAGCAGGGCCACGGCAACAGGCGCCTGCGCTTACAACGTGAGGATCGCGGCCGGCAAAGACAAGCCCTTGACGCGCTCCGCGGCCTTGTCGGCTTCGGCGCGCGAACGGAACGGACCGACACGCACACGCGTGCGCTCACCGTCGGCCGTCTTGGCGACATGCACATAGGTCTTGAGGCCGGCCTTTTCGAGCTTCTGCCGGACTTCGCGCGCCTTGTCGGCATCGGCAAAGGCGCCGACCTGCACGACGAAGCGGCCGTTTTCATCGGCTGCGGCAGCCGGCTTGGACGTTGCGGCCGCGGCGGTCAGCGGCTTGCCTTCGAGCAGCGCACGGGCGCGGGCGCCGTCGTCTGCTGCTGCGGCAGCGGGCTTGGGCTCCGGCTTCGGCTTGGGTTCCGGCTTCGGCTTGGGCTCCGGGGCGGGCTTGGGCTCGGCAGCCGGCTTGCCGGAGTCGATCACGGTGCCGTCGGCGGTCTCGGTGATCATGCCGCCGGCCGACGAGGCCGCGGCGATGCGGGAGCTGCCATCGGACGTGGCCGGTGCGCTGCTCGTTGCGGGTGCCGGCGTGGCGGGCACGGGCAAGGGCTTGACCTTGTTGCGGTCCGGAATCTCGATGGGGATGTCGACCGACACGGGACGCGGCTGGGTGTCGAACAGCAGGGGGAACCCGATCACGCCAACCAGCACCAGCACCGCCGCGCCCAGCAGGCGATGGCGCGCGCGCCGACGCATGGTTTCGACACTTTCCGCCGGGACGGCCGCCGGGGCGTTGCGTCCTTCGTTGCCTTGTGGGCCGCGCGTGCGGAACTTGAAAAACGCCATGAAGTTCGATCCCTGAAGGAGGTGCAGCGAGGTGGTGCCAGATGGTGCGGACGACCCGACGGTCAGCCGCCTGGCGACAGGTGTTTGGCTTGCAGCCGGGGGGTGCCATGCTCCAGCACGCCACCCACGGTGAAGAACGATCCGAAGACGACGATTCTATCAGCGGGGTCTGCGTGCTCGATGGCTGCGCGCAACGCTTCCATCGGCCCCGCGTGCACGCTGCCGGACGCATCGGCACGCGTGTTCTGCGCCTGCCAGCTGGCCAGCAGATCGGCCGCCTTGGCGGCGCGTGCGGTGGGCAGATCGGTGAAGTACCAGCGGTCGATCATCGGCCCGATGCGGGCCAGGATCGGTGCGAGGTCCTTGTCGGCCATGACACCGAACACGCCATGCGTCGTCGGGAAGAAGCCCATCGCGTCGAGGTTCTCGGCCAGCGCGGCGACCGCATGCGCGTTGTGCGCCACGTCGAGCACCAGCGCGGGTTCGCCCGGCACGATCTGGAAGCGGCCCGGCAGCTCGACCATGGCCAGCCCGTTGCGCACCGCCTGCGCCGTGATCGGCAACTGCGGCCGCAAGGCCTCGAGCGCCGCGAGCACGCCCGCGGCATTGATGAGCTGGTTGGCGCCGCGCAGCGCCGGATAGGCCAGCCCGCTGTAGCGCCGGCCGCGTCCCGACCAGCCCCACTGCTGCTTGTCGCCCGACACGTTGAAGTCGTGCCCGAAGCGCCAGAGGTCGGCGCCGATGGCGTTCGCATGGTCGATCACGCTCTGCGGCGGCATCGGGTCGCTCACGATGGCGGGCTTGCCGGGGCGCAGGATGCCGGCCTTTTCGAAGCCGATGCTTTCGCGGTCCGGCCCGAGGTATTCCATGTGGTCGAGGTCGATGCTGGTGATGACCGCGCAATCGGTGTCGATGATGTTGACCGCGTCGAGCCGGCCGCCGAGGCCGACCTCGAGGATCGCCACGTCGGGCTTTTCCGCGATCATGCAATGCAGGATGCCGAGCGTGGTGAACTCGAAGTAGGTCAGGGCCATGTCGCCGCGAGCCGCCTCCACCGCTTCGAAACTTGCTATCAATTTAGAAGCATCGACCGATTCGCCTTTCAGGCGCAGCCGCTCTTCGAAATGCACCAGGTGCGGCGAGGTAAACACGGCCGTGCGGTAGCCCGCATGCGTCAGGATCGATTCGAGCATGGCGCAGGTCGAGCCCTTGCCGTTGGTGCCCGCCACGGTGATGACCGGGCAGCCGAAGCGCAGGCCCATGCGTTCGGCCATCTCTTTGGCGCGTTCTAGGCCTAGCTCGATGTTCTTGGGATGGAGTTGCTCGGCGCGCGCGAGCCAGTCGTTAAGGGTTTCCATGGAGCCCGGCATTGTCGCCGACCCGCCGCTCGCGGCATCATGGCGGGCATGACAACCCTTGACGGCATTCCCAATTGCGACACCGTCAAGCGCGCCCGCGCCTGGCTCGACGAACACAGCGTGGCCTACACCTTCCACGATTTCAAGAAACAGGGCGTGCCCGAAGCCGAGCTCGACCAATGGCTGAAGAAGCCGGGCTGGGAGGCGCTGGTCAACCGCCGAGGCACCACCTGGCGCAAGCTCGATGAAGCCACCCAGAACGCCGTGGTCGACGCCGCCTCGGCCCGTGCTGTGCTGCTGGCCAACCCCAGCCTGATCAAGCGGCCGGTGGTCAACTGGGGCGCAAAAACCGGCGTGACGACGGGATTCGACGCCGAAACCTGGGCTGTGAACGCCGTGTAAACCCCGGAACCCGTCTCGCCGGCCGGCCTCCAACCTCGATCTGCAGGAGAGAACACCATGAACAGACACATTTTTCGCACCCTCGCCGGTCTTTCCGTGGCCGGCACGCTCGCGGCAGGCGCCGACCTCGTGCATGCGCAGCAGCAGTCCCAGTACGTCCAGGCCCGGGTGATTTCCGCCATGCCGATCCGCGAATCGACCGGCAGCGACGTCAGCTACAACGTCACCTACGAATACAACGGCCGCCAGTACACCACCCGCACGAACAGCCGGCCGGGCGCCACCATCCCGATCCAGGCCAGTGCCTACGGCGTGACGACGGCACCGGTCTCACCGCAGTCGCAACTGCAGCCCTATCCGGTCGAAGCCGACAACGGCCAGCCGTACCAGCAATACCAGCAGGCGAACGGCTCGCCCTGGGACGGCGTGGTGCCCGAACCGGGCGTGGTGGTCTCCAATGCCCCGGCCCCGGTCTACCAGTCCGCGCCGGTCTACGTGCAGCCGGCCTACGCCTACCCGTATGCCTATCCGTACGCCTACCCCCGGTGGGCCTCTCGCTGAACCTCGGCTATTCGCGGGGCTGGGGCGGCGGTTATTACGGGCGCGGCTACCGGGGCGGATGGGGCGGCGGCTACCACGGCTGGCGCCGCTGAGGCGGTTGGCGGCGGCTCGCGCCGGCCGAGCCCCTAACATCGAGGACTTTTTCAACCCCTGACGGGTGCGCCGCTGGTGCGGTGCGTCCTCGAAAAGCCGAACGCCCAGGCGCCGGCGCCATCCATGACGACTACCGACACAATCAACAGCGCCGCAGTGGCCACCAAGGCCAATGTGTATTTCGACGGCAAGTGCGTGAGCCACGGCCTCACGCTCGCGGACGGCACGAAAAAATCGGTCGGCGTGATCCTGCCCTCCACCCTCACCTTCAACACCGGCGCCCCTGAAATCATGGAAGGCACGGCCGGCAGCTGCGAATACCTGCTGTCGGGCACCAGCGAATGGGTGGCCTCGGGCGCCGGGCAGAAGTTCAGCGTGCCGGGCAATTCGAGCTTTCAAATCCGGGTGACCGGCGAGCCTTACAGCTACATCTGCCACTTCGGCTGAACCCGGGACCCTCACACATGTCGACCATTCTCCAAAACGTTCCCGCCGGCCAGAAGGTCGGCATTGCCTTCTCCGGCGGCCTGGACACCAGCGCGGCGCTCCACTGGATGCGCAACAAGGGCGCGATTCCCTACGCCTACACGGCCAACCTCGGCCAGCCCGACGAGTCCGACTACGACGAGATCCCGCGCAAGGCGATGCTCTACGGCGCCGAAAACGCCCGCCTGATCGACTGCCGCTCGCAACTGGCCAACGAAGGCATCGCCGCACTGCAGGCCGGCGCCTTCCACGTCACCACCGCCGGCGTCACCTACTTCAACACCACGCCGCTCGGCCGCGCGGTGACCGGCACCATGCTGGTGTCGGCCATGAAGGACGACGACGTCAACATCTGGGGCGACGGCAGCACCTACAAGGGCAACGACATCGAGCGCTTCTACCGCTACGGTCTGCTCACTAACCCGAACCTCAAGATCTACAAGCCCTGGCTCGACCAGGTCTTCATCGACGAGCTCGGCGGCCGCGCCGAAATGTCGGCGTTCATGCAGAAGGCCGGCTTCGCCTACAAGATGTCGGCCAAGAAGGCCTACTCGACCGACTCAAACATGCTCGGCGCCACGCACGAGGCCAAAGACCTCGAGCACCTGAGCAGCGGCATGCAGATCGTGCAGCCCATCATGGGCGTCGCGTTCTGGAAGGACGAAGTCGAGGTCAAGCGCGAGACCGTCACCGTGCGTTTCGAGGAAGGCGTGCCCGTTGCACTGAACGGCGTGACTTTCCCGAGCTTGGTCGAGCTGATCCTCGAAGCCAACCGCATCGGCGGCCGCCACGGCCTGGGCATGAGCGACCAGATCGAGAACCGCATCATCGAGGCCAAGAGCCGCGGCATCTACGAAGCCCCGGGCCTCGCGCTGCTGTTCATCGCCTACGAGCGCCTCGTGACCGGCATCCACAACGAAGACACGATCGAGCAGTACCGCGACCACGGCCGCCGCCTCGGCCGCCTGCTGTATCAAGGCCGCTGGTTCGACCCGCAAGCCATCATGCTGCGCGAGACGGCACAGCGCTGGATCGCGCGCGCCATCACCGGCGAAGTGACGGTCGAGCTGCGCCGCGGCAACGACTACTCGATCCTGAACACCGATTCGCCCAACCTCACGTACAAGCCCGAGCGCCTGAGCATGGAAAAGGTCGAAGGCGCGTTCACGCCGCTAGACCGCATCGGCCAACTGACGATGCGCAACCTCGACATCGTCGACACGCGCGAGAAGCTCGCGATCTACACCCGCACCGGCCTGCTGTCGGCGAGCCAGGGCGCCTCGCTGCCCAAGCTGGCGAACGACGACGAGAGCAGCAAGTAAGCCAACGCGCTTTCAATGACAAACGGGCCCGATGGGCCCGTTTTTCTTGATGCGTCGTGTCGGTCAGTCGCCGCCGCCTCCTCCGCAGCCGCCCCCGCAACCTCCGCCACTGTCGCCGCCAGAGGAGTCCCCTCCCCCGCTGCCATCGCTGCTGCTGCTCGACTCGCTGCCGCCGAAGCCGCCGGCATCGCCCGCACTGCCGCCGTCCGACGACGACTCGCTGAAGCTGGTCCCGCACTGGGCGTCCGAGCCGGCGTACCGGTCGACCGCCTTGCAATCGGGCACGTACTCGAAGCCGCCGGGAATGGCGAACTTGATGTCCAGCGCAAACAGCAGCGGCAGCCGCGTCGGCTTGCGCGGATCGATGCTTTCTTCCTTGCAGGCCCAGTACCAGCTGCGGCGCAGCCCATCGTTGCGCCGGGCGTCCTTGCCCAGCACCTCGGCCGGGCTGTGGTGCAGCATGCGGCCGAAGGCGGCATTGCACCAGTTCTGGTAGCCCTGCGTGTGCAGGATGAACTCGTGCCAGGCGGTGTCGACCACCTTCGAGGGCATGGCGACGAACTTGCGGCCGCTGCGCAGGTGCGCCATGAAAAACTGGCGCAGGCCTCGCAGCACCAGTTCGGCATCGCGCCGGTTGAGCTGCGGATGCGCCTCCTGCAGCTTGCCGACCAGGAACGGGGCATCCGGGCCTCGCGGATGAACTGCCGGCGCAGGCTGGTTTCCATCCAGCCCAGCACCGCCACGAAGGCAAAGGCCGCGATGAGCAGGAACCCCGAGGCCCACCAGCGGGCGGGCACCAGGAACACCGAGGCGATGCCCGCCACGATGACGATGCGCTGCGCCCACACCAGCGTGGCAATGCGCCGCCGGTAGTTCAGGTGAAGGAAATCGAGATCCATCAGACCACCACCGGCTCGGGCTCCAGCCGGATGCCGAAGCGCTCGTACACGCTGGTCTGGATGGCCTTGGCCAACGTCCTCACCTCGCCGCCCGTCACCGGGTTGGCCGTGCCGCCACGGTTGACCAGCACCAGTGCCTGCTTCTCGTAGACGCCGGCGTTGCCCACCGACTTGCCCTTCCAGCCGCAGGCGTCGATGAGCCAGCCGGCCGCGAGCTTGATGCTGCCATCGTCCATCGGGTAGTGAACGATCTTGGGGTCGCGCGCGATGATGTCGGCGCACTGCTCCGGCGTGACCGTCGGGTTCTTGAAGAAGCTGCCGGCATTGCCCAGCACCCGCCAGTCGGGCAGCTTGGCGCGGCGAATCGCGCAGATCCAGTCGAAGATGTCGATCGCGCTCGGCGTGAAGTTGCCGGTTTCTTCCATCTTTCGCTCGAGATCGAGGTAGCCGACCACCGGCTTCCAGGGCTTCGGCAGCCTGAAGCGCACCTTGGTGATCAGCGCCCGGCCCGCTAGGCCGAAGTCGTTCGGGCCGCTGCGAACGTGCTTGAACACCGAGTCGCGGTAGCCGAAGGCGCATTGCGCGGCATCGAGCGTGAAACTGCGGCCCGTGTCCAGGTCGACCGCATCGAGCGAATCGAAACGGTCCTGTAACTCGACACCGTAGGCGCCGATGTTCTGCACGGGCGCACCGCCCACCGTGCCGGGGATCAGCGCCAGGTTTTCCAGCCCCGGATAGCCGTTGCGCACCATCCACTCGACGGTGTCGTGCCAGATTTCGCCCGCGCCGGCCTCCACGATCCAGGCGCGCGGCGTCTCTTCGACCAGCCGCAACCCCTTGATTTCCACCTTGAGCACCAGCGGCTTGACGTCACCCGTCAGCACGATGTTGCTGCCCCCACCCAGCACGAAGCGCGGGGCGTCCTGCCATTCGGGGTCGGCACGCAACTCGGCCAAGTCGGCCTCGTCCGTGATGCGCGCCAGGCGCTGCGCGCGCGCGACGATGCCGAAACTGTTGTACGGCTGCAGGGGGACGTTGTGCTCCACGATCATGGGAGAATTGTCGCATCCAGCTACAGTGACATCAGGAGAGCCCATGCCGTCGTTCGATACCGTCTGCGAGCCGAATCTGCCCGAAGTGAAGAACGCGGTCGCAAACACTGCCAAGGCAATCGGCACGCGCTTCGATTTCAAGGGCACCGCCGCCGCCGTCGACCTCAAGGACAAGGAGATCACCATGATCGGTGACGCCGAGTTCCAGCTCGTGCAGGTCGAGGACATCCTGCGCAGCAAGCTCACCAAGCGCAGCGTCGACGTGCGCTTTCTCGACAAGGGCGACGTCCAGAAGATGGGCGGCGACAAGGTCAAGCAGGTCATCAAGGTCAAGAGCGGCATCGAGAGCGAGCAGGCCAAGAAGATCACCCGCATCATCAAGGACAGCAAGCTCAAGGTGCAGGCCGCGATCCAGGGCGACGCGGTGCGCATCACCGGCGCCAAGCGCGACGATCTTCAGGCCGCGATGGCGCTGATCAAGAAGGACGTGCCCGACATGCCTCTCTCGTTCAACAACTTCCGCGACTGATCCCATGAAAACCCTCGTCGTCGCAGCGCATCTCCTGGCTGCTGTTGCGATGGTGCATGCCGCCAGCTCGGTGACGCTCACCGGTACCATCGGCAGCCGCGCGATCCTGATCGTGAACGGCGGCGCGCCGAAGACCGTGGCGGTCGGCGAGAGCTTCCAGGGCGTGAAGCTGGTGTCGCTGCAGTCCGAGCAGGCCGTGGTCGAATCGGAAGGCAAGCGCGTCACGCTGCGCATGGACACGCCCGTGAGCATCGGCCTGGACTACAGCAAGGGACAGCCTGTCCAGATGAGCACCGCCAACGGTGTGTCCCAGGGCTACAGGTTGCGATTGCAGTCGGTGCGCGTGGGCGATGTCGAGGTCTACGACATCGACGCCATCGTCTCGCAGCAGCCAATGCCCTTCGTGCTGCTGGGCAACAGCTTCTCGATGCGCCGCGACGCGGACCAGATGGTCCTCGAAAAACGGTACTGAGCTTTCGCGTCAGGCCGCAGCGGCCGTGACCACGATCTCGATCTTGTAGGCCGCATTGGCCATCTTGGCCTGCACCGTCGCGCGCGGCGGCGTGTTGCCGGCCGGAATCCACGCATCCCACACCTCGTTCATCGCCGTGATGTCGGTGATGTCGGCCAGGAAGATCTGCGTCATGAGGATGCGCGACTTGTCGCTGCCGGCCTCGGCCAGCAGGCGATCGACCATCGCGAGCACCTGCGTGGTCTGGCCGCGGATGTCCTGCGTGGTGTCGTCGGGCACCTGGCCCGCGAGGTAGATGGTGCCGTTGTGCACCGCCGTCTCGGACAGGCGCGGGCCAACGTGGAAGCGGGTGATGGAAGCCATGGTGTTTATCCAGCCTTTTTCTTCGAGCCGAGTTTCGACTCCGTGCCGGCCGCGAGCCGGCGGATGTTTTCGCGGTGCCGCCAGATCAGCAGCAGACTCATGATGATGATCGCAATCAGCACCGTGCGGTCGAGCGGCCACGCAATGTTTCCGCCCAGCAGGTAGTAGGCCGGTGCAAAGAAGGCCGCCACCAGCGACGACAGCGACGAATAGCGGAAGAAGATCGCGATGATCAGCCAGGTGGCGCCGGTGGCCAGCCCCAGCCAGGGCGCAATGCCCACCAGCACGCCCGCAGCGGTCGCCACGCCCTTGCCGCCCTGGAAGCCGAAGAACACCGGGTAGAGATGGCCCAGGAAGGCCGCAAGGCCCGCCAGCGCGGCAACACCCTCGCCCAGGCCCCATTGCGCGCCGAACTGGTGGATCAGGAACACCGGCAGCCAGCCCTTGAGCGCATCGAGCAGCAGCGTGGCCAGCGCCGCGCCCTTGTTACCCGAGCGCAGCACGTTGGTGGCCCCGGGGTTCCCGCTGCCGTAGCTGCGCGGATCGGCCATGCCGAGCGACTTGCTCACGATGACCGCGAAGGACAGCGAGCCGATCAGGTACGAGGCCACGATGGCGATGAGGGATGGCAAATGAAAGCTCAAGGGGGCGCTCCGCGGGGGATAGTTGTTTTTCTTCGGCGACGGCTGCGTGCCGTCGTCAAGTCTCGGGCGGCGATTGGATCACAACGTACTGCTTGCGGAACTCGAAGCCCCGATCGGGCCACTGCGCCACAATCGGCCTGGACCTTGCCCTGCGCATCGCGTGCCGCATAGAGGCGAAGGCCGTAGACGCCGTCCGATTCGATCTGCGGCTTGTAGGCGTCCCAGGTGTTGGTGAACAGGCAGCAGGAGCAGAACGGATGCTCTTCTTCCTCGGTGGCTTCCCGCGCGGCATGGTGCGCGACCGGCCCGAACAGCACACGCCGCTGCCGGCTCCGGGTCTCGCCTTCCTTGGGCTCCCATTGCATCTGCAGCGACGTGCAATGGGCCATCTCGACCGTCAGCGCATCCTTGAACACGACCAGGTCGACCTGCGCCCAGAGGTCGAAGCCCCGGGTCAGCGCTGACGCGATGTCCTCGCCATAGGAATGCTGGTACTTGAAGGCACCGGCCGGCAGCAGGCTGGCATGCGCCACCTCGATGGTGGTGGAAGTGCTCACGCTCCCATCGTCGTTGGGGTGATAACTCGCGATCTGCGGCCACAGCCAGAGCCCTTCGTCGGGCAACAGCAGCCAGCCCTCGCGCTCGCGCACCGGCTTGAAGCCGCGGGCAGCGAGCGTGTCGAACAGCAGCGCGGAGAGATCGAAGACCTCGGTCCACTGCGCCTTGTCGTTCTCGAAGCCGACCTTGAAAGTCGGCCCGCCGCCTTCGTTGGCCGCGCAATGGGAAGGAAAGAAATCGGAGAGTGATGCGCTCATGGCGCCGGCTATTCTGCCAGCGCACACTGGACCGGCACAGCCCCCAGCAAAGCCACGCACACCTGCGGATCGATGCCCACCAGGTAGCCGCGCCGCCCGCCGTTGATCGCGATCTTCGGCAGTTCGAGGATGGTCGATTCGATGTACACCGGCATCTCGCGCCGCGTGCCGAAGGGCGAGGTGCCGCCCACCATGTAGCCGCTGTGGCGCTGCGCCACTTCGGGCTTGCACGGCTCGACCGACTTGGCGCCGATCTGCCGCGCGAGGTTCTTGGTCGACACGGTGCGGTTGCCGTGCATCAGCACGATCAGCGGCTTGGCGTCCTGGTCCTGCATCACCAGCGTCTTGACGACGGTGAAGGGGTCGAATCCCAGCACCTCGGCGCTGTGCTGGGCACCGCCGTGCTCGAGGTACTCGTAGGGGTGCTCGGTGAAGGCGATCTTGCTCGCGGCGCAGCAGCTGCGTCGCGGGGGTTTCGGAGACGTGGGCCTTCTTGCTCACAACGCCGGATCGCGGATGTCCCACCGGATCTTGTCGATCTCGGCGAGGATCTCGGGGGACAACGTGGTGCCGTACACGTCGAGGTCTTCTTCGAGCTGTGCCACCGAGGTCACGCCGATGATCGTGCTCGCCACCTGCCACTTGGTGTAGCAGAACGCCAGCGCCAGCTGCGTAGGCGTCAGGCCGTTGTCGCGCGCCAGCTGGTTGTAGCGTTTCGCCGCGCGCAGCGAATCGGGCCGGCCCCAGCGTTGCTTGCGCACCGATTCGTAGCTCGAGATGCGCGCGCCCTTCGGCGCATCCGGTCCCTCGATACCGCTCTGGTCGTACTTGCCGGTCAACAGGCCGAAGGCGAGCGGCGAGTAAGCCAGCAGCGAGACGCCCAGCCGGTGCATCGTCTCGTCGAGCCCGTTCTCGTGCCCGCGGCCGCTCAGGTTGTAGACGTTCTGCACCGCCGCCACGCGCGGCAGCCCGTGCACTTCGGCCAGCCGCACGAACTCGTGCACGCCGTAGGGCGTCTCGTTCGACAGGCCGATGGCGCGCACCTTGCCGGCCTTCACCAGCTTGCCGAGCGCTTCGAGCTGGTCGTGGATCGACGTCTTCGAGGTTTCCTTGGCCGGGTCGTAGTACATGTTGCCGAAGAGCGACACATGGCGCTCGGGCCAGTGGATCTGGTAGAGGTCGATGACGTCGGTCTTCAGGCGCTTCAGGCTGGCATTGCACGAGGCCTCGATGTCTTCGGGCGTCATGCCGCTGCCTTCGCGCACCCAGGGCATGCCGCGCGACGGGCTGGCCACCTTGGTGGCCAGCACGAGCTTCTGGCGCGCACCGGGGTTGGCCGCGAACCAGTTGCCGATGATGATTTCGGTGACGCTGTAGGTCTTCTTGCGCGTGGGCACCGAGTACATCTCGGCGGTGTCGATGAAGTCGATGCCGCGTTCCAGCGAACGGCTCAGGATGGCATGGGAGGTGGGCTCGTCGACCTGTTCGCCGAAAGTCATCGTGCCGAGGCAGATCGGGGTGACGTGCAGGTCGCTCTGACCGAGTTGGATCTTTTTCATGCGCGGGATGCTACCGCCCTCCTCCGCGACGCGCTCGGCAGACGGTCAAAACCCGAGCAATGCGGCATGCGGCGCCTGTCGTGTGCCGGACTGCGCCTTGGAGACGCCCTCCTTATCATCGACGCCCATGTACCAAGCCCTCCGTCCCTCGCGCAGCGAATTCGTGCCCGTGCGCAACCTCAGCTACCACGTGCGCCTCTGGGGCCAGCCTTCGGCCGAACGCCCACCGCTCGTTCTGGTCCACGGCTGGATGGACGTGGCCGCCTCCTGGCAGTTCGTGGTCGATGCCCTGAGGGAAGACCGCTTCATCGTCGCCCCCGACTGGCGCGGCTTCGGTTTGACCGATGGCGGCGGCGTCGACAACTACTGGCTGGCCGACTACCTCGCCGACCTCGAATGGCTGCTCGACCATTACGCGGGCGAAGGAGACAGCGCCCGCCCGGTCGACCTCGTCGGCCACAGCATGGGCGGCAATGTCGTGATGCATTACGCCGGCGTGCGGCCCGCGCGCATCCGCCGCCTCGTCAACCTCGAAGGCTTCGGCATGCCCGCGCGCAAGCCCGACGAAGCGCCCGCGCGCTACGGCCAGTGGATCGACGAACTCAAGGGCCTGCACCGCGGCGAGAAGGCGCTCGCTGGCTACTCGGCCGTGGACGGCGTGGCCCGCCGCCTCATGAAGACCAACCCGCGCCTCACACAGGACAAGGCCGACTGGCTGGCCAGCCAGTCGGCCGGCCATCTGCAACCCGACGGCAGCACGCGCTGGCAGATCCTCGGCGAGGCGGCGCACAAGATCGTCAATGCGCACATCTTCCGCGTCGACGAAACGCTGGCGCTCTATGCGCGCATCACCGCACCGACGCTGATGGTCGAGGCCTCCGACGACAGCCTGCACGGCTGGTGGAAGAACCGCTACACGCTCGATGAATTCCACGAGCGGCTGAAGTCCGTGCCCTCGGCGCGCATCGAGCGCCTCGACGACGCGGGTCACATGCTGCACCACGACCAGCCGCGGCGCGTGGCGCAGCTGATCGAGGACTTCCTAGCCTAGCTTTTTTGCGTGGCGCGGCGCAATGCCGCGCGCGCCAGCAGCCGCGTGGAGTCGAGCGTCGGCAGCGGCGAGTTGGCGTCGCTCATGATCAGCGGAATCTCGGTGCAGCCGAGCACGACGGCATCGCAGCCGTCCTCGTCCTTCATGCGCTGCATCACGCGCTGGAAGGTGGCGATCGCCTCAGGCTTGAAGACGCCATAGACCAGTTCCTCCATGATGATGCGGGCGATCTCGTCGCGCTCTTCGCTGGTGGGACGAACGTATTCGAGCCCGCGCGCTGCCAGCTTCTCGGGATAGACCTCGCTGTCGACCAGCCAGCGCGTTCCCGTGATGCCGATGCGCCGGAAGCCGCGCTGTACCGCCTCGTCGGCCACGCAACCTGCAATGTGCAGCCACGGCAACGGCGAGCGCGCCTCGATGAACGGCAGCGCCTGGTGGATGGTGTTGTCCGGGCAGACCAGAAAATCTGCGCCGATCTTCGCGAGCGTGTGCGCGGAGGCAAGCATCACCTCCCCCACGCCGCGCCAGTCGTCGCGGTAGATGTGTTCCATGTAGTCCGAGAGCGATGGCGTGTGCATCGAGACCTCGGGGTGCGCATGCGGGCCGAGCAGCTTCGCGCCCTCCACGCAGATGGTCTGGTAGCAAAGCGATGCGCCTTCGGCGGAGCAGTCGACGATTCCGATGTGCTGGGTCATGGTGGCATCCTACAAAAAGAGTGCTGCCACGCCCAGCCTCGGCGCTCAGAGCCTGTCCGCGATCTATTCAGGGCCGTGGAGATGCCTGTTGGGGTGAACTGCGCAGCCGATTCGGAGCGCGTGCACAGGGCATGCTACTGGTTTGCGGCCGATCAACCAGTGCTCTGAACGATCACGCCGGCGGTGTGCTCTGCGCAGCGAAATAAAGGAGGAGGCATGCGGCCCTAGGCCGCGCCGGGGGACATTCGCTTCGCTCCGCACACCGTCGGCGTGAGCGCGCCCCGAACAGCAGCAAGCACCCCAACGTGGCCCCAAATAGATCGTAAACAAGCCCTCAGGCGTGACCAGCTTCACTGTCCAGGTGCGCCATCTGCGCAGCGGCATAGCGCTCGCCGGCCGCAGCGCCCTTCGGCACCGCGCGTTCGATGGCAGCAAGGTCGTCCGCCGCCAGCGTCACGCCCAGCGAACCGAGCGCTTCTTCCAGCCGCGTGCGTTGCCGCGCACCCACCAGCGGCACGATGTCGTCACCCTGCGCCGCCACCCACGCGATCGCGATCTGCGCGACCGTCACGCCCTTGGCCTCGGCGATCTTGCGCAGCGCATCGACCAGCGCCAGGTTGCGGTCGACGTTCTCGCCCTGGAAGCGCGGGCTGTGCGCGCGGAAATCCTTCGCGCCCGCGCCGTCCTTCTGCCAATGCCCGCTGATGAGGCCGCGCGACAGCACGCCATAGGCGGTGATGCCGATGCCGAGCTCGCGGCAGGTCGCGAGGATGTCGTCCTCGATGCCGCGCGAGATCAGCGAGTACTCGATCTGCAGATCGGCAATCGGGTGCACGGCCGCAGCCTTGCGGATCGTGTGCGAGCCCACTTCCGACAACCCGACGTGCCGCACGTAGCCGGCCTTCACCATGTCGGCGATGGCGCCCACCGTGTCCTCGATCGGCACGCTCGCATCGAGCCGCGCCGGGCGGTAGATGTCGATGTGGTCCACGCCCAGCCGCTGCAGCGAATAGACCAGGAAGTTCTTCACCGCCGCGGGATGGGCGTCGTAGCCGACCCAGTTGCCGGCCGGATCGCGCATCGCGCCGAACTTCACGCTGACCAGGGCCGCATCGCGCTGCGAGCCCTTCAGCCCCTTGAGCGCCTCGCCGATCAGCATCTCGTTGTGGCCGCTGCCGTAGAAGTCGCCCGTGTCGAGCAGGGTGATGCCCGCATCCATCGCGGCGTGGATGGTGGCGATGCTTTCGGCCCGGTCCGAGGGGCCGTACATGCCCGACATGCCCATGCAGCCGAGGCCGATGGCGGAGACCAGTGGGCCGGTAGCCCCGAGTTGACGTGTGTTCATTGCAGCTTCCTTTGTGAAGGGGGCCGAACGCGGTTGCGAGCGGCATGGCTGTAGTTTGGAAGGAAGCAGCCCGTTCGATAATCCGTCCAGGCCCGCACGAGCTGTGCGAAAAAACGCACAATCCCGCCATGACCGACCCCGACCTTTCGGACCTCGGCGCCTTCGTCGCCGTCACGCGCGCACGCGGCTTTCGTGGTGCTGCGGCATTGCGCGGCGTGTCGCCCTCCTCGCTCAGCGAGGCCATGCGCCGGCTCGAGGCGCAACTGGGCGTGAGGCTCTTGAACCGCACCACGCGCAGCGTCACGCCCACTGAAGCGGGGCAGCGCCTGCTGGACCGCATCTCCCCGGCGCTCGACGACATCGCGGGCGCGCTCGACACGCTCAACAGCTTTCGCGACAGCCCCACCGGCACGCTGCGGCTCAACGTGCCGACGATCGTTGCGCAGCGCGTGCTGCCGCCACTGGCCAGCCCTTCCTGCTTGCACACCCGGGCATCACGCTCGAGGTGTCGACCGACGACACCTTCATCGACGTGCTCGCGGCCGGCTGCGACGCCGGCATCCGCTATGACGAGAGCATCGCCCGCGACATGATCGCCGTGCCGCTCGGCCCGCGCACGCAGCGCTTCGTGGCCGCCGCGTCGCCGGGCTACCTCGCGGCGCACGGCACGCCGAAGCACCCGACCGACCTGCTGCGCCACGCCTGCATCGGCCATTGCTTTCCGAGCGGCGTGCTCGCGGCCTGGGGCTTCGTGCGACGGGGCAAGGTCGTGAAGATCACGCCGAGCGGACCGATGATCGCGTCGATGCTCGACTTGGAGGTGCACGCCGCGGAGTCGGGCCTCGGCCTGATCTACACCTTCGACGAATGCCTGCGCCCCTCGCTGGACAGTGGCGCGCTGGTGCCGGTGCTCGAAGACTGGTGGCAGAGTTTTTCGGGGCCGTTCCTCTACTACCCGAGCCGCACCCACATGCCGGCGCCGCTGCGCGCCTTCGTCGATTTCCTCAAGGGCGAAGTCAACGCCTGAGCCCGCATCGCGGCGCCGTGTCCGACACGCGCTGGCCTGCTACTTGCAAGAAGTGAGCATGCCAACGCGAAGGCACAACGATGAAGCAGGTCGGGTTCAGACATAAGTTCGCAAACACGACCGCGCTGTGTTCGATGCTGGTGCAGCAAGCGTTTTCTTTTCTTGAGCGAAAAGGGAGTCCTCGGATGGCCAGAGTCGTACGCGCCCACACGCCCCTGGGCGAAGACCAGCTCCTGTTCCGTTCGATGCACGGAACCGAGGGCCTGTCGCGGTTGTTCGAATTCGAGGTCGACCTGCTGAGCCCCAGCATGTCGATCGACATGAAGGCCGTGCTGGGCAAGCCGCTGGCGCTCGAGATCCAGACTGCGGGCGCGCCCCGCTTCCTGAACGGGCAGATCGTGCGCTTCACGATGATCGGCAAGGAAGGCGGCACCTCGCGCTATGTCGTCTATCGCGCCACCGTGCGCCCGTGGCTCTGGTACCTCACGCGCACCAGCGACTGCAAGATCTTCCAGAACAAGTCGGTGGTCGATATCCTCGAAGAGGTGTTCGCCGACTACGGCTTCGCGTTCGAGAAGAAGCTCAGCGCCAGCTACCGCCAGTGGGAGTACTGCGTCCAGTACCAGGAAACCGACTTCGCCTTCGTGAGCCGCCTGATGGAGCACGAAGGCATCTACTACTACTTCACGCACGACAGGAACCAGCACACGCTGGTGCTGGCGGACGACGTCAGCGCGCACGAAACCCTGCCGGGCTACCCGAAGATCAGCTACCTCGCCACCGACCGCGATCTCGACCCCTTCCAGGAAATGATCGACCAGTGGCAGGTCACCGAGGAGATTCGTCCCGGCACCTACGTGGTGGACGACTTCGACTTCAAGAAGCCGCGTGCCGACCTGATGAACATGCGCAGCCAGCCGCGCGGCAGCGACCATGGCCAGTACGAAATGTACGAATGGCTCGACGGCTTCAGCGAGGCCGAACAGGGCGAGCACTACGCACGCATCCGCCTCGAGGAAGCCCAGTCGCAGGCCGAGCGCGACACCGGCCACACCAACGTGCGCGGCATGGCGCCCGGCTACCGCTTCACCATGCAGAACTGCCCGCGGCAGGAAGACAACCGCGAGTACCTCGTGGTGTCGGTGTCATACGCGCTGCGCGAGGGCGGCTATGCGAGCGGTAGCGACCATGGCTCCTACAGCTTCGACTTCGCGGTGCAGCCCACCACCTACCTGTTCCGCGCGCCGCGCGCCAACGGCCCGCAGACGGCCACCGTGGTCGGCAAGGCGGGGCAGGAGTTCTGGGTCGACCAGTACGGCCGCGTCAAGGTCCAGTTCCGCTGGGACCGCTATGGCAAGAGCGACGAGAACAGCTCCTGCTGGGTGCGCGTGGGCAGGCTCCAACTACGGCGCCGTCAATCATCCGCGCCAGGGCCAGGAGGTGGTGGTCGACTTCATCGGCGGGCACCCCGACCGGCCGATCATCATCGGCCGCGTCTACAACGCCGACCAGATGCCGCCGCTGGAGCTGCCGGCCAATGTCACGGTGAGCGGCTTCGTCAGCCGCAGCAAGGACGGCTCGCCGGCCAATGCCAACGAATTCATCCTCGACGACGCGCCGGGCTGCGAGCTGGTGCGCATCCACGCCGAGAAAGATTTCGAGATCGACGTCGAGCACGATTTCAGGATCCACGTCGAGAACGACGAAACCGAAACCATCGACGGCCACCGCACGACCCACATCCTGAAGACCGACACGCAGACCGTCGACCAGACCCGCGACACCCTCGTCAAGCAGAAGGACACCGCCGAATACAGGAACGGCTCCAAGCTCACCGTGTCCGGCGCGCTGACCGAGCACTTCTTCAACAACCGCATCGAGACCACCACCAAGATGGGCTCGGCGGAAACCGTGCTGACCGGCCTGTCGGAAGTCACCGTCAAGGCCGGGCAGCGCCACGAGACCTTCGACCAGGGCCTGCTCGTCGACGTCAAGCTCGGCATGGACGAAGAGGTGCACACCGGCAACTCGGTGCTCAAGACCCTGGCCGGCAACCGGCAGGAGACCTACCAGACCGGCTGGCAGCGAACCATCGTGGGCGGCGGCGGCACCGACCAGATCACGGGCGGCCTGACCGAGACCATCGAGACCGGCGACCACCTCTCGACCGTGTCCGCCGGCAACTACTCGGGCAAGGCCAAGGCCGTGACCATCGAGGCCACCGCGGGCGATGTCGAGATCAAGGCCAGCGGCGACTTCACCTTCGAGGGCAACCACGTCAAGCGCGTGAACCGCGTGCTGCTGTGGGACTGGTCGCCCACGGCCATCACGGCCACCGGCCTCTCCAGCGCCACCTATGGCGTCAACAACAGCAACGCGGGCTTCACGTTCACCACCAACATCAAGAAGATGGACGCCACCGCGCAGATCCTGAACATGTATGCGCACCAGGCCAACTTCGGTGCCGTGAGCTTTTCGAACGTGGTGGCCGAAGCGCATTCCGGCGGCTTCTGGGGCGCGCTCAAGGGCTTCATCCTCTTCGGCTGAATCCCCTGCATGTCGGCCCCTGACTTTTCGGTGTGGTGGATTCTGGTTCCGGTCCTCGCGTGGCTCGTGGTCACCCTGGGCGTCACGCTGCTGCGCGAACGCCGCAAGCACAGGGCGCACTGGGCGCGTGCGCAAAAGGCCACCGACATCCTCGCGCACGGCAGGCCCGCGACGGCGCAGGTGATGGCCTTTTCCGATACGGGCGAGCGCCGGTCGGGCATGGGCGCGATCTGGGCCGTGGCAACACTGCATCTGCGCGTGCAGGCCACGGAAATCGCCGAAGCCTTCGAAGTGGACCAGACCACCTCGATCGACCTGGCGGAGCTGCCCGACTACGCGGCCGGCAAGACCATCGCGGTCAAATTCGATCCGGCGAGCCGCGACGTTGCCGTCGAGCGCAGCACCCGGTCGGCGGCCTACTACGGCGCCGACAGCTCTCGCCCGCATGCGGCGGCAAAGGCGACGGGCCCATGAAGACCGTCAAGCCGCTTCGCCTCGGCATCCTCACCCGCCCCTACCGCTGGCAAGGCGCCGACCAGCTGGGCGTGTCCGTCATGGCACTGGCCAGCATGGGCGCCGAACCGAAGCTCATGGCCGACCAGGAACTGTGGCAAACGGTGGGCGAAGAAATCGGCGCCTCGGGCGTGTTCGACATGGGCGTGCCCAAGCTCGTGCCGGAGATCCTGGCGAGCGGCTACGGCTACACCCATCACCAGCAGGACAAGACCGCCTGCGCCGTGCGCATCCGCGTCGCCGACCTCGAAAAATCCCTGTGCGTGTCGGGTGACCGCTACTGGCTCGACGGCCGGCTGACCGAGCCGCAGCCCTTCGAAAAAATGCCCCTCGACTGGGCCCATGCCTATGGCGGGCCCGGCGTGCCCGAGAACCCGGCGGGCATCGGCGCGTTCGACGAACTGGTCAATGGCGTCCACACACGCCGCGCGCCCAATGTGGAAGCAGTCGGCGCGCGCGTGCGGTCTCGCGGACAGGCCGTGAGCCCCGCGAGCTTCGGCCCGCTGCCGGTGGACTGCCCGCAACGCATGGCCCTGATGGGCAGCAAGTACGGCCAGGACTGGCTCGAGAACCAGTTCCCCGGCTTCGCGGAAGACATGGACTGGCGCTTCTTCAACACCGCCCTGCCCGACCAGCGCTGGCCCGCGCGGCGCGAGCTGCCGCCGGGCGCCCCCTACGAAATCGTCAACATGCACCCCGAGGCGCCGGTGATGAGCGGGCAGCTGCCAGGCTGGCTCGCGCGCTGCTTCGTGAGCTTCGACAAGGTAGGCCACCAGCTCCAGGAAGTGGCCTTGCGCCTCACCACGGCTTGGTTCTTTCCGCACCGCGAACGCGTGGCGCTGATCTGGCATGGCGCGCTGCCGGTGCGCGAGGACGATGCCTCGGACGTGCGGCACATCATGCCGGCGCTCGAACTGCCGAACGATGCGCGTGCGCTAGCGCACTACCAGGCGGTGCTGCTTCAGCGCCTGGACACCGCACGCGGCGGCCTGCTCGCCTTTCGCGACAGCGACCTTGCGCCCAAGGCCATCCTGGGCCGCTGGAGCGTGCTCGACACGCCGGACCCGATGGCGCGACCGATGGTGCGCAACCTGCGGGCGGGCCAGCAACGGGACCGTGAAAACCGGCGCGCCGAACTCATCGCGGAAGGGCTCGACCCCGACAAGTACCTGCCCACGCCGCCGCCTTTGGCCCCACTGCCGGATTTCGACGACGTGCCGGACTATTTCGAGCGCATGCAAGAGGAAATGATGCAGGCCAAGCAGAACCTGGAAGCCCATGGCCAGCAGATGCGCCAGAAGCAGGAAGAAGAAATCGACCCGGCCCTGCTGCAGCAAAGCCGCAGCCAACCCCAGCGCTTCGATCCCGATGCGCTGCTGCTTCAGCTCGACCAGCTCGCCGCGCCGGCGAGTCAGAGTTCGGCAGACACCGCAGCAGCCCCCTCCGTGCTCATCTCCGCCGGCACCAAGGAGCGGATGAGCGCACAGATCAGGCGCGGCCATCTCTACGGCGCCCACCTGTCCGACGCCGCGCCGCCGATGCCCTCCTACCGCTCCGCCAAGATCCGGCGGCGACTGGCCGAGGCGGCACCCGGCCAGCGCGACTTCGCGGGCATGCGCCTCGTCGGCGCCGATCTCTCGGGCATGGACCTGCGCGGGGCCAACTTCTCGGGCGCCTCGCTGGAAGACGCCACCTTCAAGAACGCCAACCTCGGCGGCGCGCAATGCGAGTTCGCCAACTTTGCCGGCGCCGACCTGAGCGCCGCCAACTGCGACAAGGCGCGCTTCACCTCCTGCAACATGGCCAACACGCTGTTCGACCAGACGCGGCTCGCCGAGAGCGAACTGAGCCAGTGCGACTTTCGCGGCTCCGACTGGCACCAGGTGTTTCTCACCCAACTGAGCATGGACGGCATGGCCTTCGACGGCGCCTCGTTCAACCAGGTGGTGTGGCTCGAATGCACGCTGCGGGATGTGCGCTTCGTCAACGCCACGCTCGTGCGCTGCGGATTCGTCACCACCGACTGCAGCCAGGCGGTCGATTTTTCCGACGCCCGGCTGGACGCCAGCAGCTTCACCCACGGCAGTTCGCTGGCGGGCGCGGTGTTCCGCCGCGCCGCGCTCAAGCAGTGCGGCCTGCGAACCACGCCGCTGGCGCTGGCGGACCTGAGCGAAGCGCGGCTCGACGGCTGCGACTTTTCAGAATGCGACCTGCGGGGCGCCAGGCTCGACCGGATGGTCGCCGGCGAAAGCCTCTTCGTGCGCGCCGACCTCACGGGCGCGACGCTGCGCAGCGCCAACCTTATCGACGCCAACTTCTCCAAGGCCGACTTCACCCAGGCCGACCTGAGCGGCGCCAACCTGTTCCGCGCCGATGTGTCGCAAGCCTTGATCGACGGCACGACCCACCTCCTGGGCGCCTACACGCAGAACGCAAAGATCTGGCCCGCGCGGCGCGCGGTGGCGCCCGAATGACCCACGAATGACCCACGAATGACCCACGAATGACCCACGAATGACCCACGATGAATTCGTCGACAGGATTCGCCATGGCACACAGATCAGCGGCGCCGACTGCAGGGGGTGGGACTTGAGCGCGCTCGATCTCTCGGGCGCCCTGCTGGACGACGTCGACTTCAGCGGCGCGAACTTCGCGGGCGCGAACCTCGAAGGCAGCTCGCTGTCGCACTGCACGCTGTCGAACTGCGACTTCTCCCTTGGCAATCTGAAGGAGGTGCAGTTCTTTCGCAACCGCATGGACGCGGCGCGGTTCGACGCCGCCACGCTGGAAGGCGCGTCCTTCGTCGAGTGCCACGTGCCGCAGGCAAGCTTCGACAAGACCAGGCTCGATCTCGTGAAGTTCTTTCGATGCCAGCTGACGGAGAGCCGTCTGCACTCGCAGCAGTTCGACCGGGCGAACTTCATGGAGTCGCAGCTCGACCGGGTCGACTTCAGCGGTGCCGCACTGAGCTTCGTGACCTTCCATCGCCTCGATCTGAAGACCGCGGTTTTTGCCGATGCATCCTGCACCAGCGTGATGTTCCTGGAGTGCGACCTGGGCCGGCAGCGCTTTGCGGGCCTGGCGCTGCGCCTGTGCCAGTTCACCGACAGCCGGCTGGACGACGCCGACTTCAGCGGCGCCACGCTCACGCAAAGCAACTTCAAGGGCGCCTCGCTGAAGCGCGCCAATTTCTCGCAGGCGGATGCCTGCCAGACGCTGTTTCCGGAGGCCGATCTGAGCGGCGCGAACTGCGGCGCCGGGCGCTTCGACCAGTCGATCTGGGTGGAGGCGGTGCTGGAGCGTGCCGACTTCAGCAACGCCCGCCTGCCGCTCGGCGTGTTTCATCGTGCGCGCTGTGCCGGTGCCAATTTCCACGGTGCTGAACTGCAGGACGCGGACCTCTCGTACGCAGACCTGACCGGCGTCGACCTGAGCGACGCGCATTTCCTGCGCACGCGCTTTCATCGCGCACAGCAGCAAGGCGCTCGCTTCTCGGCGGGGCGCGGCGGGATCATCGACAACGAGCCCGAGCTCTACAAGGCCCAGTCATGGTCCGACTCGCACTGAGGTCCATCGCCTTTCGCCCGTTTTTTTCCACATACCAGCACCCAGAAGGAAATCCGTCATGAATGTCGTTCCACTGCGCCCTGCCCTCGCGGCAGCGCCCGCGCTGGTCCATTTCATGGGGCGGCTGACGGCCTTGCAGCCCGATGCGCACTTCGATGTCGAAGACGAGAACGGCCAAGCCTGGCGCTGCCGCCGGGCCGCCAGCTGCCTGCTCAGGCCCGCGGTGGGCGACACCGTCCTGCTCTCCGGGCCCGACAGGCACAGGGTCTACCTGATCGCCGTGCTCGAACAGACCGATGCCTCGGTCAGCCGCATCGATGCGCCGGGCGCCGTCTCCATCGAGAGCGCGGGCGACCTGCGCCTGCACAGCGGCGGCCAGCTGCAGATGAAGGCCGCGCAATGGAAGCTTCAGGCCGACAGCGGGCACTGCCGTGTCGACGACCTGCACTTCACCGGCCAGGCCCTCGATGCCACGGTGGGCCGGCTGCGCCTGGTCGGACGCGTCTTCGAATCCGTGGCCGACCGCATCGTGCAGATGGCGCGCAGCGCGCTGCGCGTGGTGGACGAGACCGAGCAGGTGCGCGTCGGCCACCTGGACTGCGAAGCCAGTGGCACCGCGCGCCTTCACGCCAGGCACACGGTGGTCACGGCCAACGACCTCGTCAAGGTCGACGCCGCGCAGATCCACATGGGCTGATTCGATACCGCAAGGAGAACCCACGATGTTTGCCAACTGCCAGCTGATGGGAATGGACCTGGCCTTTCCCGACGTCTGCAAGACACCGCCCGCCGCGATGGCGCCCATTCCGTACCCGAACATGGCATTCGGCCCCATGGCGGTGCCGAATGCGTGGAACATCCTCTTCATGGGCATGCCCGCGCACAACATGGCCACCACCACGCCGATCACGCTGGGCGACACCACGGGCGCCGGCGGCGGCATCGTCTCGCAGACCTTCATGAGCCAGTCGCGGCATGTGACGGGCGCGTTCACCATGCTCATCAAGGGCACGCCGGCCACGCGCATGACCAGCCTGAGCACGCAGAACCGCAACAACATGGTCGGCATGCGGATCGTGCCGAGCCAGTGCAAGGTGATGATTCTTTCGCCCTGAAGCGGCCCGGCACAACGCGATATCCGGCCAGCGGATATCCAAGCGTGCAAATCTTCGTTCGCGGGGCGGGCACCGCCCCCTAGAGTGCGCAGCTCCCTTTGCCGTCCCCTGAAGTTGTCGTCATGCGTCTTTCTTCGCGCGCACCGTCGTGGCTGCGCCGCTCCGCCCCGTTGTTCGGTGGCCTTGCACTGAGCCTGCTCCTCCATGTGTCCGCCCACGCCGCCGACCTGCGCGTCGGCTTCATGCCCGGCCCCTACCGCGATGCCTTCACCAACGGCATCGAGCCCCAGCTCAAGAAGCTGGGCTACACCGTCAAGTACGTCGAGTTCAGCCAAGGCGTGCAGCCCAACGACGCGGTCGAGCGCGGCCAGATCGACGCCAACATCGTCCAGCACACGCTGTACCTCAACGCCACCAACAAGCAGCAGAACTTCGACCTCGTGCCCGTGGTGCACGTGCCCACGCCGCCGATGGGCTTGTACTCGCTGCGCCACAAGTCGCTGGCCACGGTGCCGGACGGTGCCACCGTCACGCTGCCCGCCGACCCGGTGAATGCGGCGCGCGCACTCAACATCCTTGCGGCCATCGGCTGGGTGACGCTGAAGCCGGGCGTGAGCCCGCTGAGCGTGTCCGAGCGCGACATCGCGAGCAACCCCAAGCGCCTGAAGCTGGTGCCGCTGGACGCCGCGCAGGCGCCGCGCTCGCTGGCCGATGCCGACCTCGCAGCCGTGCAGGGCAACTTCGCCGTGGCCTCGGGCCTCAAGCTCACCGAGGCGCTCAAGCTCGAAGACATGACGCTGCCCTACGTGAACGTGGTGGCCGTCAAGCGCGGCAACGAGAACGCGAAGTTCGCGAAAGACATCGTGGCCGCCTACCAGTCGGCCGAGTTCCAGCAGTTCTTCAAGGCCAACCCGGTGTGGTCGGGCTACCGGCTGCCCGATTACTTCAGCAAATGAGCATCGCACCCCGCAGGCAACTGCACCTCAACGTCAACATCCTGCACTCGGGCTTCGTGCCCTCGGCCTGGCGCCTGCCGGAGAGCGACCCGCGGGCCTTTGCCGACATCCAGCACTACATCCGCACGGCGCAGATCGCCGAGGCGGCCAAGCTCGACGCGATCTTCCTGGCCGACAACGCGGCCATCGTCGACCAGATCCACTTCCGGCCGATCACCGCGCTCGAACCCACGATCCTGCTGGCCTGCGTGGCTGCGGCGACCACGCACATCGGGCTGATCGCGACAGCATCCACCAGCTACAACGAGCCCTACAACATCGCACGCCGCTTCGCCACGCTCGACCATGTGAGCGGCGGCCGTGCGGGCTGGAACGTGGTGACCACGGCCGACCTGCCCTCGGCCCGCAACTTCGGCCTCGACGCCACGCCCGACCATTCGAAGCGCTACGCACGCGCCTCGGAGTTCACCGACATCGTGAAGGCGCTGTGGGACAGCTGGGAGGACGACGCCTTCGTCGGTAACAAGGCCACGGGCAGCTTCATCGACCCGGCCAAGGTGCATGCGATTGCGCACCGCGGCGAGCACTTCGCGGTGCAGGGGCCGTTGAACCTGCCGCGTCCGCCGCAGGGCCATCCGGTGCTGGTGCAGGCCGGTGCGTCGGCGGACGGGCGCGAGCTGGCGTCGCGTCATGCAGAAGCCGTGTTCTCGGCCTCGCAGTCGTTCGAGGAATCGTTGGCCTATGCGCGCGCCCTCAAGACCCGCGCTGCCGAACTGGGCCGCGGCCCCGATGCGGTGAAGGTGCTCGCGGGGCTCACCACCATCGTCGGCGGCACGGAAGCGGAAGCTCGTCGTCGCCGCGACGAACTCGTCGATCTGATCCCCTGGGACTACAGCCTCACCCGCCTCGCCGGCACGCTCGGCATCACGCCCGACCGCCTGAAGCTCGACGAGCGCCTGCCCGACAACCTGCCGCTCCCCGGCAATGGCAACGGCAACCACACCTTCTTCAACGCGGTGGTGGCGGCAGGCCGCACGCACGGCTACACGGTGCGCCAGCTGATCCGCGAACTGGCGGGCGGCGGCGGTCACCGCGTGATCGTGGGCACGCCCGAGCGGATTGCCGACGACATCGAGCACTGGTTCAAGGGTGGTGCGGCGGACGGCTTCAACCTGATGCCTGATGCGCTGCCGCATGGGCTGCAGGACTTTGTCGATGGCGTGGTGCCGATCCTGCAGAAGCGGGGCATCTTCCGCACGGAATACGAGGGCCGCACGCTGCGCGATCACCTCGGGCTGGCGCGGCCCGGCGGGCGGGCGGCGCAGCGGTTGGCGGCCTGAGGGCCCGTGTTCAGGGCGCGCTCACGCCAACGGTGTGCTCTGCGCAGCGAAATAAAGGAGGAGCGAAGCGGGGGACATTCGCGGAGGGGAGTACCCGGTGTCCTGTGCACGCGCCCCGAACAAAGGCGCCTCACTCTTCGTCAGCGTCGTTGCCCGTCAGCGACAGCACTTCCTCAACGAAGGCCTCGAAAAGCGGCAACGCAACGGGCAGGCCTTCAAAGGACTTCGCCTCCCCGGCATCGAAGAAATGCAGCTTGTCGACCGGAATGCCAACCCACTCGCCCCCTTCGAACAGCAACCCCAGGTAGCCATCCGCCGTGGGCAAATAGAACAGCCCCGCGCCGTCGAGCGCACGCTGCCCCTTCTTCGCCTTGCCCCGCCCCCAGCTCACGCCCTGCTGCGCCAGGTGCTCGGTGATCCAGCCGTCGCACACATGCGTGTCGCGCCAGCTTCCTTGGGCATCGAATACGGCGAGCACGGGCATGGGGCGTCCTTGGTTGAAAAGTTACTGCAGGAAGCTGGGCTTGGCGTAGCCCTGGAACTTGCTGTCGACCACCGCCTTGAAGTCCTTCGAGTGGTAGGCCTCGACGATGTCCTTGGCCCAGGCCGTGTTCTTGTCCGCGCTCTTCACGGCCACCACATTGAGGTAGTAGTCGGGCGTCTTCTCCAGCACCACAGCCTCGGTGAGCTTCAGGCCCGACGAGATCGCGAAATTGCCGTTGATGATGGCGTACTCGGTGTCGCCCAGCGAGCGCGGCAGCTGCGCGGCTTCGAGCGGAATGAACTTGAGCTTCTTCGGGTTCTCGGCCACGTCCTTTTCGGACGATGGATCGGATCGACACCCGCCTTGATCGTGATCAGCTTGTTCTGCTCCAGCAGCACCAGCGCGCGCGCCAGGTTGCTCGGGTCGTTCGGCAGCGTCACGCGGTCGCCCTCTTTCACATCGGCCAGCGTCTTGCGCTTGGTCGAGTAGATGCCCAGCGGCGCGATCGGGCCCTGCACCAGTTCGACGAGGTCCAGCTTCTGGTCAGCCGAGAACTTCTTCAGGTAGACCTGATGCTGGAAGAAATTGGCGTCGAGCGAACCCTGCGCCAGCGCGAGATTGGGCTGCACATAGTCGTTGAACTCGACCAGCTTCACCTTGTAGCCCTTCTTCTCGAGGATCGGCACGATGCCGAACTTGAGCTGGTCGTAGTTCGAGCCGGCGGTGCCGCCGATCACGAGGTTCTTCTTGGCGTCCTGGGCCTGCGCCAGCGAGAGGCCGCCGAATGACAGGGCAACCAGGGACAGGGCGAGCACGGAGCGGCGCAGCAATGCGGTTTTCATGGAATGAGCAGAGAGGAAGGAAAGAGAAAAGAAGGAAATCAACGCTTGTCGAGCCTGCGTGCCGCGGTGTTGCCCACGAATTGCAGGATCTGTACCAGCACCACGAGCAGCGCCACGGTCAGCACCATCACGTCGGTCTGGAAGCGGTAGTAGCCGTAGCGGATCGCGAGGTCGCCGATGCCGCCGCCGCCCACCACGCCGGCCACCGCCGAGTACGAGAGAAAGCTCACCGCAAGCACCGTCAGCGCCAGCACCAGGCCCGAGCGGGCCTCGACCAGCAGCACGCGCCCGACGATCTGCAGCTCCGAGGCGCCCATGGCATGGGCCGCCTCGATCACGCCGCGCGGCACTTCGCGCAGGCACTGGTCGACCAGCCGCGCCAGGTACGGAATGGCCGCGAACGACAGCGGCACCGCGGCCGCCAGGCCGATGGCCAGCATCATGAAGGTCTGGCCCGTGGCGACCCACAGTTCGGGGAGGATGGGGGCGATGTTTTCAAACATAGGCCACCTCCAGTGCGTTGCGCTGCGCGGAAGCTGGGCGCGGCTCGACCGGTTCGCGCGCCTCGCGTTCGCGGCGGCGCACCAGCTCGTCAATCTCGCGGCCCAGTGCCGTCTGGCGCTCTTCGCTCGGCGCATCGACCGCGAACTGCTCCACCAGCTGGCCCTTCTCGAGGATGGCCACGTTGCGGCACAGCACCTCGACCACCGAGAGCTCGTGCGTCACGATCACGATGGTCACGCCGATCTTCTGGTTGATGTCGCGCAGCGTTTCGAGCAGCGAGCGCGTGGTTTCGGAATCGAGCGCCGAGGTGGGCTCGTCGCACAGCAGCACCTGCGGCCGCGGCGCCAGCGCACGCGCAATGGCCACGCGCTGCTTCTGGCCGCCCGAGAGCTGGGCCGGGTAGGTGTCGATCTTCTCGGCGAGGCCCACGAGGTCGAGGCACTCGCGCACCCGCGCATTGATCTCGGCCTTGGAGTGGCGGCCGTGGATCTTCAGCGGGAAGGCCACGTTGTCGAACACCGTGGCGTTCTGCAGCAGGTTGAACTGCTGGAAGATAATGCCGATGTTCTGGCGCGTGTCGCGCAGCTCGCGGCGCGAGAGCGTGGTGAGGTCGCGCCCACCGACGAAGACCTTGCCCGCATCGGGCCGCTCCAGCAGGTTGATGAGGCGCAGCAGCGTGGACTTGCCGGCGCCGCTCTTGCCGATCAGGCCGAACACGTCGCCCTGGTGGATGTCGAGCGAGAGCGACTGCACGGCGTCGAACACCTCGCCATTGGGCAGCGAAAAGGATTTCTGCACCGATTGAAGACGGATGACCGGCGCCGCGTCGCCGCGGCCCGCATCAGGCGAATGGTTGGTCATGGGAAAGGGGCGCGGCCAGCGTGAAAGCGGCTCGCGAAGTTCGCAAAAAGGTGCCGAGTATGAAAACAAAGGCGACAAAAGGGAACGAACAAATCGGCGCTTGCTTATGCAGCAAAACGCATAAGCATTTCAAAACGCCCGCGACGGATGCCATATCGATATGCGCATTGGTTCGTTCCCAAACGCCTGCGGCAATGCCACATTCGCGCCTTCTTTTTTTCGATTTCGCGCAACAACATGCACACCACTTTCCGCCGCCGCACCCTCGCCCTCGCCACGTTGGCCGCCGCCCTCTTCGCCGGCAGCGCCGCCTTCGCGCAGGACAAGAACACGCTCAAGGTCGGCGTCTCCGTCGGCAACGGCGAGCAGATCTTCGAAGTGGTCAAGAAGGTCGCCGCCAAGGACGGCCTGAACATCCAGGTCGTGGTGTTCAACGACTACCAGCTGCCCAACGCGGCACTGGCCTCGGGCGACCTCGACGCCAACGCCTTCCAGCACCAGCCCTTCCTCGACAACCAGAACAAGGCGCGCGGCTTCGACATCGTGCCCGTGGGCCTCACCATCACAGCGCCGCTGGGCTTCTACTCGCGCAAGATCAAGTCCATCGACCAGCTGCCGGACGGCGCCTCGGTCGGTATCCAGAACGACCCGTCGAACGGCAACCGCGCCCTGCTGCTGCTGCAGACGGCCGGCCTCATCACGCTGAAGCCCGAGGCGGTGAAGAACAACAACGCCACACCGCTGGACGTGGTGACCAACCCCAAGAAGCTGAAGCTGATCGCGCTCGATGCCGCCCAGCTGCCGCGCTCGCTCGACGACCTGACCATCGCCTCCATCAACAACGACTACGCCGAGAAGGCCGGCCTGTCGCTGAACAAGGACGCCGTGATCAAGGAAGCCCCGAAGAGCCCGTATGCCAACCTGATCGCCGTGCGCCGCGCCGACAAGGACAAGCCCTGGGCCAAGCGCCTCGTGGCGGCCTACCAGTCGCCCGAGGTGAAGAGCTTCATCGAGACGCAGTTCAAGGGTTCGCTCGTTCCCGCGTTCTGATTCGCGCGAAGTTGTCCCCCTTGCCCCCTGTGCGCCCGCGCCGCGCCCAGGGGGCTTTTTGCTGCTGACACGTATCTAAAGGTATCTTCCGGGTCTCATCCACTCTCGAGGGTACGCACCATGTTTTCCCGACACATCCTCGCCGCCGGCATCGGCCTGCTGGCGCTGCTGGGCGCCACCACAGCTTCGGCGCAGGCACTCACCGAGGTGGGCCGATTGCCCGGCCAGATCAGCGTGAGCGGCTCGGCCGCCGTTCGCGTGGCGCCCAACGAGGTCTACCTCACCATCGGCGTCGACAGCCGCGACAAGAACCTGCAAATCGCCACGCGCGACAACGGCGAGCGCATCGCCAAGGCCCTGGGCGTGATCAAGCGCTACGGCATCCCCGAAAAGAGCGTGCAGATCAACTACGTCGACGTCCAGCCCGACT
>CAMATD010000025.1 GCA_945860785.1 Variovorax sp. YR752
GTCACGCCGAAGGCCTGCGCGGCGGCGAGTGCGGCTTCGAGGTCTTCGCACATCACGCCGAGATGGCCGAGGCGGCCTTCAGGCCCTGCGTAGTCCGGCTTGGCCATGAACTGCATGCCGCCCAGCGTCCAGTACTGGACCGGCTCTTCGAGCGTGCCCTGCACTTCACGCATCGTCATGCCGCAGACGTCGTGGAAGAACTCGATGTGCCAATGGATGCCCTTCACCCAGATGGCGACGTGTTCCACATAGGCGCGCGGCGTGCTCATTTCGCCTCCAGCCGACGTTCGATGCCCTTGATGGCGGCAACCAGCGTCTGGTTCACCGGCGTCGGCACGTTGTGCTGGAGCCCGGCGCGCACCACCGAGCCGTTGATGAAATCGATCTCGGTGATGGAGCCTTTCTCCAGGCTCTGCAGCATGGAGGTCTTGAACTCGCAGGGCAGGCCTTCGGCGGCCATCACCCATGCATCGCGCGGGGCTTTGATCGACAGCTTCACGCCGATGGCCTGCGCGACGGCCATCGCCTCGGTCACGGCCGCGATGGCCGTGGCCTCGATCTCGGGGACAGCGTAGAGGCTGCCGTACACTTGGCCTGTGATGCCGCTCAGGGCGCCGGTCGAGACGTTGATGAGCAGCTTGTCCCACATCACGCCCATGATGTTGTCGCTGACCTCGCAAGGAAGCCCGGCGCGCTCGAACTCGGCTGCGATGGCCCTGGCGCGTTCGCTCACGTTGCCGTCAAGCTCTCCGATCACCGTGCGCTTGCCACGTGTGCCGGCAATGATGCGGCCCGGGCCGAGCAGAACGCCGCCAACGTAGGTCTTGCCGGCCAGCACATGCGCGCGGCCGGCGACGTCGGCCAGGATCTCCTCGTGGCCCATGCCGTTCTGCAGCGACATCAGCGCGGTGTCGGGTCCGATGATCGAGAGCGCGCCTTCGATGGCCGAGCGCGTGTGGAAGGACTTGATCAGCACGATCACCAGGTCGGCTGGCGCCAGGCCCTCGACGCTTGTCGATACGCGCACCTTGACGCGGCGTTCCGAGTCGCCGTCCTTCATGAGGAGGCCGGCGCGATGGATGGCGTCGACGTGCGCTTGGAACGGATCGATAAGCGTGACGTCCGACCCGCCGGCGGCGAGCGTGCCGCCGATGGCGCAGCCGAGGGCGCCTGCGCCCAGGAAGTAGATTTTCATGCCTGTCTCTCGAAGGGGTGTCTCGAAGGAATGCCTTGAAGATAGGTTTCGATGAACATTTCGTCCATGACATGGATCGAATGGTCTACATTCCGTTTTGAAATGAATGCGGACGACGACAACCTCGATGCGAGCGCGGGCTTGCTCAGCCTCAAGCTGCTGCGCCTGTTCGATCTGATCTACACCACGCAGAGCGTGACGCGCGCGGCCGATCAGCTCGGCCAGAGCCAGCCGACGGTGAGCAACTGGCTGGGCCGGCTGCGGAGGCACCTGGGCGATGAGCTGTTCGTGCGCACCGCGGCTGCATGCAGCCCACGCCGCGCGCGGAAGAGCTGATCGTTCCGGCGCGCGAGGCACTGGCGGCGCTGCGCCGGGTGGCCGCGCCGCCCGAAGCGTTCGACCCGTCGAGCGCAACACGGCGCTTCCGGATCTGCATGACGGATGCCAGCCACATCACGCTGCTGCCGCAACTGCTGGCGCACGTGCGCGCCGTAGGTCCCGGCATCCGCCTGGAGGCTGCGCGCATCGATGAGGAAACCGGACAGGCGCTGCAGTCCGGCCAGGCCGACCTTGCGATCGGGCTGGTGCCGGGGCTCGAGTCAGGCTTCTATCAACAGGTGCTGTATCCGCAAGACTGGGTGTGCCTGGTCAACGCCTGACACCCGCGGATCGCGGCAAGAGGCATGGGCTTGCGCGACTTCAAGGCCGAGGCACACATCGGCATCGTCGGCGGTACGGGCGTGCAACTGCTGGAGGCGGCGCTGCTGCGGCACCGCGTCGAACGGCGCATCCTGCTGGAGTTGCCCGGCTTCCTGGGCCTGGCCGCCATCGTGTCGACCACCGACCTCGTGGCCACCGTGCCCCGCCAGATCGGCGAGACACTGGCCCGCACCAACGGGCTCGCTGTTTTCGATTGCCCGGTGCCCGTGCCGCCGTTCACCGTCAAGCAGCACTGGCACGCGCGCTACAACCAGGACCCGGCGAATCGCTGGTTGCGCGGCCTGTGCGAGCGGCTTTTTGCCAGGAAATCCAACTCGCGCAAATAGAAGACCGTACTGATCGATCCTTGGGGTGAAGATCGCGAAGATCCTGCACTTGCTCAGGCCGAGTGGCCGAACAGCCTTGCAATACCCCCGCGCAGATGCGCCTCCATCGCCTGTCGCGCGGTAGCGGCGTCCTGTTGCTCGATGGCTTGTTCCACGGCCGCGTGCTCCTGACACACGCCGGCTCGCCGCTCGCCTTGCGGACGCCCCGCCAGGCTGCGTGAGAGTCCGATGCTGAAGCGGGTCTGCGGTGCAAGGGCGTTCATTGTCATGCTGAAGAAGCGGTTGCCGCAGGCTTGGGCCACCGCGTCGTGGAAGGCGACGTCCTCTTCTATGGCATCGCTTCCATCCGCAAGGGCCTGCTCGAAGCGCTCGCGGCACAGGCGGATGTGGTACATCTGATCGGTGGTGCGCATCAGCGCGGCGCGGGCGGCGCCTTCGCCTTCCATGAAGCACCGGAATTCCAGAAAGGCGCGGATGTCCGCGATGTTCTTCAGTGTGCTGAGCGAGATGGGCTTGGCCTGGGGCAACGCGTCTGTGACGAACGTGCCCGAGCCCTTCCGCGCGTAGAGGCGGCCCTCTTCGCGAAGTCGCGCCAGCGCCTGGCGCAACACCGGGCGCGATACGCCAAGGCGCTGCGACAAGGCCGTCTCGCCGGGGAGGCGCGCGCGGCTCGAAGCCCGGTGTGCCCAGCAGCTGAAGCACATCCTCGTAGACCTTGTCGCCGAGCAGCCGATCCTTCCTGGGCGCGTGTGCGGCCAAGTCCGTGGTGTCCGAAATGTACGTTTTCATATGACAGATATTTACAGGGTAACCGGTGAGAAGCGTTCATGCCCTCACGGGGACAATCGTCTCCAGCCTCGAAACGACCCGTGAATCCCCAGTTTGTTCGTCGAAGATATAAAAAGCTGTAAATCATGTCAATCATCCGCTGCCTGCGCACCTACCGACTGCCAGAACGGCCCAGCCTGATCTGGCTCGAGTTGGAAACGAGCGATGGCCTCGTGGGGCTGGGAGAGACTTTCCGCGGAGCGGCATCGGTGGAGACCTGCCTGCACGACGAACTCGCTCCCTGGCTGCTGGGACGCGATGCGCGGCACATCGAGGGCATCTCGCGCCATCTGCTCACGCCGTACGTGGGCTACAACGGTTCGGGCGTGGAAGTGCGCTCGGCCAGCGCCATCGACATCGCGTTGTGGGACCTGGCCGGCCAGCGCCAGGGCGTGCCTATCCATGAGGCGCTCGGTGGAGCGGCGCGGTTGAGCGTCCCGGTCTACAACACCTGTGCGGGCTACTCCTTCAACACCAACGGCAAGCGCCGCGACATCGGCGCGGACGAGCAGCCCCAAGGACCCTACGACGACCAAGTCGCCTTCATGCGCGACGCGGGAGCGCTCGCTCGCAGCCTGCTGGACGAAGGGTACAAGGCGATGAAGATCTGGCCCTTCGACATCTACGCGCCTGCCAGCGGTGGACATCTGATCAGCCTGCCCGACCTCGAAAAGGGCCTGGAGCCGTTCAGCAAGATCCGCGAGGCCGTCGGCAACCGCATCGAAGTGATGTGTGAATTGCACAGCCTGTTCGGTGGCCACTCGGCCCTGCGCATCTGCATCTGCCAGGCGCTGGAGGACTACAATGTGTTCTGGGTCGAGGATCCTCTTTGCAAGATGGACGACTGCGTCGGCCTTGCCGACCTGCGCCGCCGGACGCGGGTACCGGTGTGCGGCAGCGAGACGCTGGGCGGTCTGCGCCCCTTTCGCGACCTGCTTGCCAACGATGCGCTCGACGTGGTGATGCTGGACCTCGCCTGGTGCGGGGGCTTCACCGAAGGGCGCAAGATCGCGGCGCTGGCGCAGGCCTACAACCGGCCGCTGGCACCGCATAACTGTACCGGTCCGGTCACGCTCATGACAGGCCTGCAGATGGCGCTGCACGCGCCGACGGCGATCTATCAGGAGGTGGTACGCGCCACGCTGGCTACCTGGTACCGCGACATCGTTACCGACCTCCCGGTGATCCGTGAGGGCCCAGCCCAGCCGCCCGTGGCGGCCGGGCTGGGCACACGCCTGCAGAACACCTTCAAGCAGCGGCCCGATCTCATCGTCCGCGAAAGCCGCTAGCGCCATGCGTATCCAGATTGTCGGGCTCCACGCGCCCAACGCGCCCCGGTTGCGCGCGCTCCTCGGCCCCGGCACGAGGTGGAGGCGCTCCAGGCCTTCCCCGAGGCTGGCGCCATCCAGTCGGACGTCGTCATCACCAACAGCATCGGCGCCAACGAAGCCGTGCGCCTGCGCTGCCGGCTGGTGCACGTGCCCGGCGCCGGATGGGAACAGATCGCCGCCCAGTCTCTGCCCTCGGGTACCACGGTGTGCAACGTGCACGGTCACGAAGTGCCCATCGCCGAGTTCACGCTGCACGCCATCCTGGAGCACTGCCTGCAGCTCTGGCAGTACCCGTCGCGCCTGGACGTCGATGCTTGGGCAGAGGCCTACGCAGACCGGGCCCCGCATGACGAGGCCCATGGCAAGACCCTCGCCATCGTGGGCTTCGGCCACATCGGGCAGGAGATCGCGCGGCGCGCGCGGGCCTGCGGCATGCACGTGATTGCGGTGACGCGCAGCGGCAGGCAGGGGCTGGCGCTATCCGAGCCGTTGGCCCACGAATTCATCGCCGTGTCGGCGCTGGACGAGGTGCTTGCTCGCACGCAGGCGCTGGTCGTCTGCTGCCCGCTGGACGACAGCACCCGTGGCCTGAGCGGCGCGCACCAGCTCGCACTGCTGCCTGCGCAGTCCCTGCTGGTCAACGTGGCGCGTGCGGAGGTGGTGGACGAGCAGGCACTGTACGAAGCCCTGCGCGACAAGCGCCTGGGGCGCGCCGTGCTCGACGTCTGGTACCAGTACCCGAAGAAGGGCCAGACGCCCGTGAATCCTTCGCGCTGGCCGCTGCATGAGCTGCCCAACGTCCGCGCCACGCCTCATATCTCGGCGATCACGCCCGCCTTGCTCGATCGGCGCTACCGCTTCATGGCCCGGAACATCGCGCGCCTGCAACAGGGGCAACCGCTCCTCAATGTGATCTGCCAGGTGCCTTGATCACTGCCATCGGCCGCCAGCCAGCGGCCATGCGACTTCTCGCCCACACATCAACGGAGACACCCATGAAAGCCGAGCTCTCGATCATCCCGTCCGCCCCCGCCATGGCCAGGCGCGCATTGTTCGGCATGGCTGCCGCGGCGGTGCTGGCTGGCACCTGCCTGCCGTTCCGTGCGCAGGACGCGGCGAACTACCCCAGCAAGATGATCCGCATCATCGTGCCCAACCCGCCGGGCGGTACCTCCGACGTGCTGGGGCGCCTGCTGGCCAAGGAGATGGGCGAACTGTTCAAGCAGTCCGTCATCGTGGAGAACAAGGCCGGCGGCAATGGCCATATCGGCGCGTCGTTCGTGGCCAAGTCCGCTCCGGACGGCTACAACCTGCTGCTGCTCGACATGAGCGTGCTGACCGTCGGCCCGAGCGTGGTTGCGCAGCTCAACTACAACCCGGAAAAAGACCTTGCGCCCATCACGATTCCGGCCTATTCGCCCCACCTGCTGGTGGTCCGGAAAGACCTCCCCGTGAAGAACATCGACGAACTCGCCGCCTACGCCAGGAAGAGCGGCAAGCCCGTCAGCTTCGGCACGCCGCTCGCCTCCATCAGCCAGCTTGCGGGCATCCTGCTCGCGCAGGACCGCGGCTTCGAGTTCAACGTCATCGGCTACAAGGGCGGCTCCCAGGCCCTGGCCGATCTCGCGGGCGGTCAGATCGACAGTGCGATGGCGAGCGTGGTCGCCACCAACCAGCTGGTGCTGGGCGGCAAGGTCAAGGCCATTGCGGTCACCAGCGCCAAGCCGTTTGCTGCGACCCCTGGTGTGCCGACCGTCGCCTCGCAGATCCCCAACTTCGTCACGGGTTCGTGGCAGGGGCTGCTGGCGCCCGGCAACACACCGCCGGCCGTGCTCGACAAGCTGCAGGCGGCCGTTCAACGCATCGTGGCGAAACCCGAATTCGCCAAGCACCTGCAGGAACTCGGCTCCGAGCCATCGACCATGAACCGCCAGCAGATCTCGGAATGGATGCGAACCGAGACCCGGCACTGGGGCAAGGTGGTCAAGGACAACAACATCAAGGCGGAGTAGAGCGCACGCCATGGGTCGCGGACACTTCGCGGAAATCAACGCCCAGCCCCAGCGCGACCCAGGGGTAAGATTCCAGACTCTCCATACAGACTCCAAAGAGGTCTCGTGCCGCCAATCGTCTCGGTCAATCAACTTTCCAAGACTTACGCATCCGGATTTCATGCGCTCAAGCGTGTCGATCTGGACATCCACCGGGGAGAAATATTCGCGCTGCTCGGCCCCAACGGGGCAGGCAAGACAACGCTGATCAACATCATCTGCGGCATCGTCAACCCCAGCGAGGGCACGGTGCTGGCCGATGGGCACGACATCGTCACCGACTTCCGCGCCGCACGCACGAAGATCGGCCTGGTGCCCCAGGAACTGGCCACTGACGCCTTCGAAACCGTATGGGGCACGGTGAGCTTCAGCCGCGGCCTGTTCGGCCAGCCACCGAATCCGACCCATATCGAGAAGGTGCTTCGCGATCTTTCCCTGTGGGACAAGAAGGACAGTAAGATCATGGCGCTGTCAGGCGGCATGAAGCGTCGCGTGATGATCGCCAAGGCGCTGTCGCACGAACCCCAGATTCTTTTTCTCGACGAGCCCACCGCCGGCGTCGACGTCGAGTTGCGACGAGGCATGTGGGAGATGGTGCGCAAGCTGCGAGAAAGCGGCGTCACCATCATCCTGACCACGCACTACATCGAAGAGGCTGAAGAAATGGCCGACCGCATCGGCGTGATCCGCAAGGGCGAGATCATCCTGGTGGAGGACAAGGCTGTGCTGATGAAAAAGCTCGGCAAGAAGCAGCTGACGCTGAGCCTTCGGAACGCGCTGGCTGCCATTCCCGAAGCACTCGGCCGCTACCAGCTCGATCTGGCCGACAACGGCCACTCGCTGATCTATACCTTCGACAAGCAGGGCGACGACAACCAGATCGCCGGCCTGTTGCGCCAGCTCGGTGAGCTCGGCATCGATTTCAAGGACCTGTATTCCTCCGAAAGCTCGCTGGAGGAAATCTTCGTCAGCCTCGTGAGAGGGCAAGCATGAACATGTACGCAATCCGCGCCATCTACCTGTTCGAGATGGCGCGTACCTGGCGCACCCTGATGCAGAGCGTGGCCTCGCCCGTGCTCTCCACCTCGCTGTATTTCGTCGTGTTCGGTTCGGCCATCGGCTCGCGCATGGTGGATGTCGATGGCATCGCCTACGGCGCGTACATCATCCCGGGCCTGGTGATGCTGTCGCTGCTGACGCAGAGCATCGCCAATGCCTCGTTCGGCATCTACTTTCCCAAGTTCTCGGGCTCGATCTACGAGGTGCTGTCCGCACCCGTCTCGTATGTCGAGGTCGTGTGCGGCTACGTCGGCGCGGCGGCGAGCAAGTCGATCATCCTCGGGATCATCATATTGATCACCGCCCGGCTGTTCGTGTCGTACGAGATCGCGCACCCGCTGTGGATGGTGGCGTTCCTCGTGCTCACCGCGGTGACGTTCAGCCTGTTCGGTTTCATCATCGGCGTCTGGGCCGACGGCTTCGAAAAGCTGCAGATCATTCCCTTGATGATCGTCACACCGCTGACCTTCCTGGGTGGGAGCTTCTATTCGATCCACATGCTGCCGCCGTTCTGGCAAAAGGTCTCGCTGTTCAACCCGGTGGTCTACCTGATCAGCGGGTTCCGGTGGAGCTTCTATGGCGTCTCCGACGTCAGCCTGCCGATCAGCATGGGCGTGACGCTCGTGTTTCTGGCACTGTGCCTGATCACCGTGCGCTGGATCTTCAAGACCGGGTACAGGCTCAAGACTTGATCGGGCGTGCGCCCGCCGGTTCTGCTTTCAACCGATGACGTCGGGTTGAAGCGACCGGTGATGTAGTCGCAACAATGGAGGTCACCTTCGACGTCGAGCGCGCGAAGCCCCATCCGCTGCGGAGCAACTCCTTCAACGCTTCGTCCAGCACCTGGATATCGGTCGGACTCGTGCCGGGCCCGCCCGCACAATGACCCCAATCGGTCTCGACCACGCGCAAGGTGGCGTTGGGCATGTGCTTCACCTCGAACGCGTTGTCGGCCGGCGGAAAGTACAAGTCGGTCGATGCCGGCATCACGATCGCCTTGGCCTCGATGGCGCCCAGCGCCTTCACGAAGTCGCCGTGGAAGACTTCGTTGTCGCTGATGTCCCCGTGAAGGCGGCATCCGCCAGCAAGGCGCCTTCGAGGAAGACGAAGTTGTGGCGCGAGCACTTGGCCGAGCCCATGAACGGCAGGATGCGCTCTACGCTTCAGTCCATTTTTTTGAACCGAGAGTCGACACTTCGCCGTGCTCGCGCATGCGACCCTGAGCCGCTCGGATTTATTCCACTGCGGTTTTTTCTTGGCGCTATCGCTGCAGCACTGCCACCGCATCCGTGACTCGCGCATAGCTCTTCACCGCCGCCAGGTAGGCCTTGAAGCTCGCGATCACGCGGGTGCTCATCTCGTCGCGGCGCGAGTCTTCCTCGAGCAGTTCCGCGGTCACGCGCTGCAGCGCCTTCGTCACTGCAGGCGGAAAGGCGCGCACCACCGTGCCGGCGCGTTCCAGTTCCATCAGGGCCACCGCATTGCGGTACTGGGCCTTGGCAATGGACCGCATCGATACCGCCGCCGACGCCTGTCGCACGATCTGCTGCAGGTCGGGCGGCAGGGCGTCGAAGCGTTGCTTGTTGACGAACAGGTGCATCGACACATCGGGTTCGTGCCACGGCCCGTAGTAGAAGGGCGCGTACTTGCCGACGCCCAGCGGCTGGTCGACCCAGGGGCCGATGATGTCGGCGGCGTTGATGGTGCCGTTCTGGAACGCGGCGGTGATCTGGCCGAAGCCCACCTCCAGCGACTTCGCGCCGAGCCGCCCGAGCACGCGCGCGGGCAGGCCTGCCATGCGAATGCGGATGTTGCGCAAGTCGTTCACCGACTTGATCTCGTGCGCATACCAGCCGCCCATCTGCACGTTGGTGTTGCCGCAGATCATGGGAACCACGCCCAGCGGCTCGAGAATGGCCTCGAACACGCGGCGCCGCTGCCTTCGTTCATCCAGCCGTGGTTCTCGACGGCGGTGAGGCCGAAGGGCACGGCGGTGAAATAGTCGATGGCGGGGATGTCGCCCGCGTAGTAGTGCGCCGTGGCATGCGCTGCGTCGTAGTGGCCCTCGCGCACCAGTTTCATGAGGCCGGCGGGGCCGCCGTTCTTCGACGGGTCGTCGATCTCGAAGCCGAGCCGGCCGTTCGACATGGCGCTGACGGTGCGCGCAAAGTCCTGTACGACATCGCCGACCAATGGGAAGCCGAGGGGTGTGACGGTGGCCAGCCGCCACACGATCCTGTCGATTCCCTGTGCGAAGCTGGAGGCAGCAGCTGCGCCGAGCGCACCGGCCGCAGCCATGAGAGTGCGGCGCGTGAATTGTCGTGTGTCGTAGGGCATGTCTCTGTCTTTCTGAAGGGTGCCTCTGCGGGCAGTGCGTGGCCCGGTGCCGATGCGCACCGCAGCTTAAGGAGACCGGCGGGATCACCCAATCGATGGCGCGTGCGTTACACATATAGACCACGCCGATAGTGGTCCGGCCGCGCCGCCTCACGCGACTGCCAAAGCGGCATTGCGTTGTTGACGGGCTTTGCGAGCACTGTGGGATGGTCGGCATGCTTCAGGCCGCGGCGAGCGGCTCCACCAAGTCATGTCGGGCGCCGATCATCACCGCCAGGACATGGCATTGCTCGTTGAATGGATTGCTCCAAGCGTGGATCGCGCCGCATTGGATCAGCGTGTCACCCGCGTTCAACCGTACGGTCGCACCGTCGTCGAGCTCGCACACGCAGCTTCCCTTGACGACGTAGACCGTGTCGATCGTGGCGGAGCGGTGCTGGGCGCCTTTCTGCGCCGTGGCATGTTCGGCTCTGCTCTGGGGTTCCAGCAGCGTATGCAGGTAGCGGAAGCCACCGATCGGGGGAAAAAACCAGTCGACATTCGGGCGTTCGCCGGCGTCGGGGAAGTGCGGGTTTTCTGCCGCCCACACGTCATGGATAGACCAGTCGGCCCTGCCCGGCACCGGATGGGCCGGTAGCTGTACGTCGCTGACGACAACCGCGCGACCGTCCTTGTTGTGTGCCGTCACTATGCGTCTCATGGCCATAATCATCTTTCCAGTTGGTTGATCGAAGGTTGGTGTCGAGAGAGTTTGGCCAGCCGTGCATCATTCGAGAAATTCAATCTCGATATACGACATATCCAAACAATGAATGCAAAGCGGATCGACTTGAACCTGCTGGTGTCGCTGGAGGCGCTGATTCGCGATGCCAACGTGAGCCACGCGGCCACTCGGCTGAACCTGAGCCAGCCAGCACTGTCGGCACAGCTGCGAAGGCTGCGCGAAATGTTCGACGACCCGCTGCTGGTGCCCGCCGACTCCGGGCGCGGCATGGTGGCCACCGCGCGGGCGATCGAGTTGACCGCGCCTTTGCGCGATGCGCTCCACACCCTGCGCACGCTGGTCGAAAGCCGAACGCTCTTCGATCCGGACACGGCGCAACGCGTCTTTCGCATTACCGCGAATGACAACGCCGTGGTCGTGGTCGGGTTGCCGCTGATGCAGCGCATAGCCGCCTGGAAGAACCCGAACTTGCAGGTGGCTTTCGTGCGGCCCGATGCGGGTCTGGTCGCAGACCAGCTCGAGCAGGGAACGATCGATCTCGTCATCGGCTCGGAGCGCATGGTTCCGTCGATCGCAAAAGCACGCAAGCTTTTTGATGAGCGCTTTCTGATGGTCCAGAGGCGGAATCATCCTCGCGGCCACGGCCCCCTCGACCTCGATGCCTACTGCGCGCTGCGGCACGTGCTCGTCTCTTCGAGCGGTGGCAGTTTTCACGGTTTGATGGATGAACACCTGCAGCGGCTGGGTCGGCGCCGCGACGTGGTGACCTCGGTCGAGCAGTTCCTTCTCGTGCCCGCCTTGCTGGAATCCAGCGATCACGTCTGCACTTTGCCCAGCCGCGTCGCGGCTCTTTTCGCGCCTGCACTGGACAGCTTCGAGCTGCCATTCGAGGTGGAAGGTATTGCGTTGTATGCCGCCTGGCATCCAAGCCGCCACGCCGATGCCGGCATGGTCTGGTTGCGAGGGCTGCTCGCCGAAGCACAGAGCGCCGATTGACTTGAACGACTGAAGCGGCGCCGTTGTCTTGCGCGACATGTCCCAAAACGATAGCGGGGCATCCCGGAATGACAACCGATTTCCCCCTTGATCCCTAGAGTCGGACCACCCGCTCGAAGGAGACAAACATGGAAATAAAGCTGCCGCCCAGCATCCGCACCGAGCTTCTGTCCCACTACATCGATGGTGCCTGGGTGGAGGCCGATGAGGCGACCGCAGCGGTCATCATCGATCCGGCGACCGAGGATGTGCTGGGGCATGTCGGCACGGCCGACACGCAGACAGTCGAGCGTGCGATCGACGCCGCGCGCCGGGCCTTCGACGAGGCGAGGACCACCCCGTCCACCGAACGCGCTGCATGGCTGCAGCGGGTGATGGCGGCCTACCAGCCCAGGCTGGCCGAATTCGCCGCCACGATCTCGCGCGAGATGGGGTCCCCCATCGGACTGTGCGAGGCCGCGCAGGCGCCCGTCGCATTGGGTCACTTGTCGCAGATGCTGTCGGTGCTCGAAACCTTTCCATTCGATAAGACGGTCGGCAGCACCCGCATGCTGCGCGAACCCGTGGGTGTGTGCGGCTTGATCACGCCTTGGAACTGGCCGGTCCACCAGGTGATCTGCAAGGTCCTCCCAGCCCTCGCGGCCGGCTGCACAGTGGTCCTGAAGCCGAGCGAGTATTCGCCGATGTCCGCGAATCTGCTGGCCGAAGTGCTGCACGCGGCCGGCACGCTGCCCGGTGTCTTCAATCTCGTCCACGGCGCGGCTCAGGTCGGGCAGCTCCTGGCCGAGCATCCCGCCGTCGACATGGTGTCCTTCACAGGATCGACGCCGGCCGGCATCGACGTCGCGCGACGTGCTGCGGCCACCGTGAAGCGGGTGCACCAGGAGCTGGGCGGGAAATCCGCCTTCATCGTGTTGCCGGATTCGAACCTGGAGCGCGCCGTTGAAAACTGCGTGCGCGGCTGCTACGTCAACTCAGGCCAGTCGTGCAACGCTCCCACCCGGCTGCTGGTGCCGGCGGCAGTTGCGGAGCGCGCAGCTGCGATCGCAGGACGCATCGCCGGCGGCATGGTCGTCGGCCACCCGGCTGATCCGGCCACCGAGATCGGGCCGCTGGTGAATGCGCGCCAGTTCCAGCGTGTGCAAGGCCTGATCCAGTCCGGAATTGACGAAGGGGCGAAGCTGGTCTGCGGCGGCGTCGGGAGGCCGGCGGAACGGTCCACGGGCTATTTCGTCAGGCCGACCGTGTTCGCCGACGTCACGGAAGGCATGAGGATCGCGCGCGAGGAGATCTTCGGGCCGGTGCTGAGCATCCTTGCCTACGGCTCGGTGGAGGAGGCGGTGCGCATCGCCAATGCCACCGACACCGGGTTGGCTGGCTACGTGTGGAGCGATGACGTCGGACATGCTCAGCGGATCGGCGCGCGGCTGCGTGTCGGCAATGTCCACATCAATGACGCCGGGCCCGACCTCGCTGCGCCTTTCGGTGGCTACAAGCGATCGGGTAACGGCCGCGAGTTCGGCGAATTCGGCCTCGATGCCTTCCTTGAGCACAAGGCGATGCTCGGCGCCGCCATCGAGACGACAGCACCGCAGCGCGCACCCGAGGCGGCCGAGACGATTGCGTCGATGAAAGCGCGCGACACGCGGGCGCCAGCGCGGTCCCTCGAACGCGCTTCGGTGGCCGGGCTGCGGCTCGCGCCGCGCATGCCCGCGCCGGCGCGCCTGTGCAACCTCGACCGCCTGTTCGCCCGCATGAAGCAGGCCGGGCTGGACGGCATCGTCGCGATGTACGCGACCAACCAGTACTACCTGAGCAGCTACGGCCGCCACCACACGATTCCCGAGGAAATCGGCATGTTCCCGGTCGTGATTGCACGCCATGCGCCGGAGCATCCGATCCTCATGATGCCGGACATCGACGTGATGCGGCTCTCGCTGCAGCCGACATGGATCCAGGACATCCGGCCCTATGCCACGGTATTGCCGCTCGACGTGGAGCCGCGCATGCGCGAGTTCCGGCGCTTCGTGCCGCACCATCTGCTCGAAGGCAACGAGCTCAAGGGTGCCGTTGCGGGGCGCTACGCCGGGGGAATGGCTGAGGCGCTGATCGGCGCTTTGCGGGACCTCGGACTGTCGGGCGGCAAGGTCGGCTTCGACAACCTGGGCGCAGGCATGGGCCTGAAGAACGCGCTGCCCTCGCTGCAGCCGCTGCCGGCCGAGAACCACTTCCGCCATGTCCGGCAGCAGAAGACCTGCGCAGAACTCGACCTGCTGCGGCAAGCCACCCGCATCAACCAGGCGGCGCAGTTGCGCGCGATCCGCCAGTGGGCGCCGGGTATGACCTTTCGCGAGCTGGTGTTCGCCTTCCAGATCGAGGCGTTGGCACTGGGCGGCAATCCGAACCTGCCTGACACGATGGCGCTGTCCAACACACCCGGCGCGGACTGGGCCACCTACAGCGACCCGGAGCTGACCGACCACGAACTGGTGCGCGGCCAGCATGTAATTTTCGACTGTCACGGCAACTACAACGGTTACTGCTGGGACGGCGGCAAGACCTGGGTGATTAACGCCGATCCCTCGCCAACCGCGCGCCGCAACTGGGCGGCGACCGTCGCCAGCCTGGCGGAGATCAATCGGGCCGCCCGGCCCGGTGTACGCACCGGCGAGCTCGTCGAGATCGGCCGCCGAGTCTTCCGCAAGCACGGTCTCAACGACGACGGGGTGCTGATCTACTTTCACGGGCTGGGCCTGGATCACGTGGACATGGACCTCTCCGCACACCCGCGCGGCGACTGGCCGCTGGAACGCGACTCGATACTGACGACCCATATCTACTGTCCGGGCGCCTCGGACGAGAGGGTCTTCATCGAGGACATCGTCCACGTGCGGGACAACGGCTTGGAGCGCCTGTTCACGTGGGACGATCAGCTGCTCTAAGTCGGGCCATCCTGCACGCGAGCGCGCCAGCGTGAAGGCGCCACGCCCTGCTGCGTGGCGAACCAACGCGAGAAGTTGTTCACCGAGCCGAAGCCGAGCAGGCCGCCGATGTCGGTCACACTCAGGGCGCCGGCGCTCAGGTACTGCTTGGCGAGTTCCAGCCGCGTCTCGTGCAACAGCTCGGTATAGCTCTTGCCGCTGCGCGCCAGATGGCGGTGCAGCGTACGCCGGTCCATTGCCAGCGTTCGCGCAACGACGTCGGCCCGGCAGCGTCCGAGCGGGAGCAGCCGCAGCATGGTTTGCTTGACCCGGTCCGAACTCACGAAGCCCCGGTCCGGCAACGCGAGCGAGCCCATGTCAACGGTCGCATAGACCCGCAGGCCGCTGTCGGCCGCAGGCAGTGGCAGGTCGAGGTCGGTGGCCGGCAGCACGAAAGCATTGCCTTCGGCCGAGAAATGTACCGGGCAGCCGAACACCTGGCGGTGTGGCTGGTCGCTGCCGGCGCAGCGATGCATGAACTGGATCGAGGTAGGCGACCAGGCGGCGCCAATGAGCTGGCGCATCGCCAGGTGCAGAACGCTCAGCGAGCACTCGGTCGACTGGCGCACCGTCGGCTCCCCTTCGGCAAGCACGATCACGTGGATGACTGCCACGCCGCGCGCCTCGGCAATCTCAAGCGCCATGCAGGTGTTGTGCAGGTGCGTGTCGTGGGCGAAGCGCAGGAGGGCGTCGCGCAGCGTCGGCTCGTCGCGCGCCAGAGCACCCAGCGCACCGAGGTAAGAGAGGCTGCCGCTTTCCTGGCCCAGGCGCAGGCCGAAGTCCTGCAGGCCCGTCAGGTTGGCCGACAGCTCGAGCAGGCGATAGACCTTGAAGGCCGCGATGGTGAGATCAGGCGAGGCCAAGGCCGCTGTATCGATCTCGACGGCGCGCAGCATGGCCAGCGGATCGAGGCCCAGGCGACGCGCGAAGTTCGCGTAACGGACCAAAACGGCGCTTCGGACGATGGCTTGGCGTATGACTCAAAATGATAAGAGGATTTCCCGAAATCATCAACCTTCAGGGCGTGCCGGTCCACACTTGCCAACGCGACACCCGGCACGCTGCGAGGGTCGCTGCAGTGGCAAATCAGCCAGGCCGGACAGATAGACGAACTCGCATCGGAAGCGGGGCGCCAATCGTCACGACGCCAAGAATTGGAGACAACCCAATGGACATCGAATCGTCTGTCGTGCGCAAGATCAACCGGCGCATCATCCCATGGTTGATCGCCGGGGGCTTCCTCGCTTATCTGGACCGGGTCAACCTGTCCTTCGCGGCAATCAGCATGAACGAGCACCTCGGTTTCTCGCCCTCCGTCTATGGCTGGGGCGCGGGCATCTTCTTCATCGGCTTCTTTCTCTTCGAGGTTCCGAGCAACCTGGCCCTTGAACGCTTCGGCGGCAGGTGGTGGCTGGCTCGCATCATGTTCACATGGGGCCTGGTTTCCTGCGCGATGGCCTTTGTCTGGAACAAGGAGAGCTTCTACGTGCTGCGCTTCCTGCTGGGAGCGGCCGAGGCTGGCTTTTCCCCTGGGCTTGTGCTGTACATGACGTGTGGTGGGTCCCGGCTGCCCATCGGGCGCGCCTGAGTTCCTATTTCATGGTCACGATCCCTTTGGCCGGCCTGATCGGTGCGCCGATCTCCGGCTGGCTGCTGTCCATCGGCAATGTGGCCGGGCTGCACAACTGGCAACTGCTCTTCATCCTCGAAGGCTTGCCGTCGGTGATCCTGGCTCTTGTTTTCCTGAAGGTCCTGCGTGACAAGCCGGCGGACGCGGAATGGCTGGAGCCCGAGGAGAAGCGCTGGCTCGAAGGCAGCCTGAGGGCCGAGCGCGGCCCGAACGAAAAGCCGCGAATGAGCACGGCGGCCGCGCTGACCAATCCTGACCTCCTGCTCTTCAGCCTGGCCTTCTTCGGCCTGGTCGCCTGCAACTACGGCGTTGCCTTCTGGCTGCCGCAAATCGTGAAGGAACTAGGCTTCAGCAGCTCGGCCACCGGACTGCTGGTGGCGATCCCGTTCGCGGTCGGTGCCGTCGCCATGGTCTGGAACGCGCACCGCTCGGATGGAAGCGTGAGCGTCGATGGCACTCGGCGATCCTTCCCTTGATCGCCGCTGCCGGGCTAGCCGGATCGACTCTCTTCACCGATCCGGTCGGCAAGATGCTGCTCTTGAGCCTCGCTGCCTTTGGCATCTTCGCCGTGCTGGCGCCGTTCTGGGCACTGGTCTCCGAGCAGTTCCCGGCCAGCGCCGCAGCGGCGTCCATCGCCTTTGTCAACGCGGTCGGCAATCTCGCCGGCTTCGTGGGTCTGTTCGCCATGGGCTACTTCAAGGAGGCCTCCGGCAGCTTCACCGCAGGGTTGATCCTCATAGCCCTGCTGGGGGTGATCTCTTCCGTGATCATTCTTGCAGTGGGGCGGCCGAAGACCTCATCGAGCGCGGCCGCCACGACCCGCGTCGAACTTCGTTAGGCATCGGAAGGCCCCCTTCCCGCAACTTGTTCGGCCAGCCTGGCATCGCCGGCGTTGTGGTGTTTGCTTGCGCGCGGTCCGCGCTTCAGGCCTGGTCGTGGCAGAGCGTTCGGGCAAGCATCTCTTGCAGAGCCAACTTCGCGTCGGACGCCCCACCGGTCACGCGCCAGGCCACATGGCCATCGGGCCGCACCAGCACGGCACCATCGGCGCCGATGCCGTACAGCGCGCAGCAGTCCACCGCTTCGGGCACCAGGTCGCCATCGGGCGCAACGCGCCAGGGCTTGATCGCCGGCAGCGAGTCCGTACCGGCCAGCGCGCCGGCAGCTTTCACCCACGCCTGACCTTGGGGACCCGCCAGCAGCGTGAAACCGCCATCGAACAGCATCACGCTGGAGACGCGGATGCGCTCTTGCGCCGTGCGCCCCCAGAAATGCGGCGCGCGCCATCCGGGCTTGGCATGCGGCACGTAGTCGATCACCGGGTTCTCCACCGCGGGCGGGGCGATGTCGTCGGGCACGAAGGCGCAGCGGCCAGAGCTGCCGTCGTAGTGGATGCCCAGGTCCAGGCCGCTCCAGTTGCCGTACTGGCGCGAGCCTTCGACGATGCGACGACGCTCCTCGAGCCCGCTGGATTCGCGCAGCGCGCGCATCAGCTTCTCGGTGTGGCCGGCGTTCACTTCGGCGAATTCGCAGTTGCGCCGCGCCGCCTTGCGCCGCTCGGCATCGTAGGCGTCCCACAGCGCCGGCGGGGCTTCGCCGCGCAGCACGGAGGTCAGCTTCCAGGCCAGGTTGTGCGCGGACTGGATGCCGGTGTTCAGGCCCCAGCCACCGTGCGGCAGCGTGCAGTGCGCGGCATCGCCGGCCAGCAGCAGGCGGCCCTGGCGAAAGCGCTCCGACACCGATGCGGTCAGGGTGAAGGTGTAGTGCTTGTGCAGATCGATCTCGGGCGCTTCGTCTTCGGGCGCGCCGATCATGGCCTGCAGGCGGCGCACCACGTCCGCGTCGCTCCAGGTGTGGGGCTGTTCGCGTGTGGGGTCGTACTGGATCTGTCCTGCCCAGGCCGTCTTGCCGTCCAGCGGATGGAAGAGGCCAACGACGCCGGGCGCCAGTGTCCAGATCAGCGCGCCCTCGCGGCCCTTCGTGAAGCGGGACAGGTCCGCATGGAAATGCGTGGCCACGAACGAGCGATAGGTGGCATGGTGCGCATGGCCGATGCCGGCAGCTTCGCGCAGGCGGCTTGCGCCGCCGTCGGCCGCGACCAGCCATTGCGCCCGCACCTCGCGCGTGCCGCCGCCTTCCACCGCCACGGTGGCGACGACGCCGTTGCCCTCGTCGCGGAACCCCGTGACTTCGTGGCGCAGGCGGATGTCGCAGCCCTGCGCGAGTGCCTTGCGGTACAGCATCGGGTCCAGCTTGTCCTGCGCCGCGATGCGGTACTCGCAGGGCGAAAACGCCGCGGAGGAGCCCGGCGCCATGTTGCCCGGCATGATGCCGACCAGCTCGCCGGCCATGCGCTCGGTGTAGACGAAGGAGCGCGACCACAGCGCGGGCAGTGCGTCGGCCCGCAGTTCCTCGCCCAGGTCGAGCTGGGTCATGATTTCCACGCTGCGCACATTGATGCCGCGGGCCCGCGGCAGCACGTTGATGCGCTCGCGTTTTTCCAGCACGAGGCTGCGCACGCCCTGGCGCGCCAGCAGGATGGCCAGGACCATGCCCACGGGGCCGGCGCCGGCGATCAGCACCGGGACTTCATCCGGCAGGACTGTCTTTTCATTCATCGCATTCATCTTTGTCTCCTTGTTGTTCGTCGTCGTCGATCGACGTTCAGCGAAATCCGGCGAAGGTCATCGTCGCGTGTGCACGGCCAGGAATCCGGCCAACACGCCCGACCATTTCGCCGCATCGCTGCCCGATGCGCAGTGCCCGTGGTCGCTGTCGATCTCGGCATAGCGCGCATCGACGCCGGCCGATGCGAACTGCGCCAGGAGGTCCGGCGCGCGCGAAGCCGGCACCAGCCGGTCGCTGCGCGACAGCACCAGCAGCAGCGGCGCGCGAATCTCGTGCAGCCGCTCGCGCACATCGAAGGCGGCCATGGCCTTGTACAGGATCAGCAGGGAATTGGCGTCGAAGCCGCGAGCCCACTCGGAAGCCAGGCGCCGCAGTTCGCGCGCGCGTTGCTCCGGGTCCGGCCATTGGGCGGCCAACACGGCATCGGCACCGAAGGCCATCAACCCGCCCGTGCGCTTGCGCACCAGGTATTCCGAGAGATCGGCGCGGCCGTAGTAGTCGCCGCCGTGCCAACCAGGCAGGGCGGACAGTTCGGCTTGCAGCGCAGCCACGTCCGCGCCGGGCATGGCGGGGGTGGCAATCACGGGCACCAGTGCATCCATGAAATGCGGATGGTCCACACCCCACTGGTAGACCTGCGCGCCGCCGAAGGAATGGCCGGTCACGGCCGCCAGGTGCCTGACGCCCAAGTGGTCGAGCAAGGCCTTCTGCACCGCCACGATGTCGGCAATGCGGATCTCCGGGAAGGCCGAGCCCCATGGCCGGCCGGTCGCGGGGTTCGTGCTCGCGGCGTTGGTCGAGCCGTACGACGAGCCCACTGCGTTGGCGCAGACCACGAACCAGCGGTCGGTGTCGATGGCGCGGCCGGGGCCGATCAGGTCCGCCCACGACATGGCAGTGATCGGTGATCATGTCGTGCCCGCCGGTATAGCCGTGCGCCACCAAGATGGCGTTGCGCCCGTCGGCCGCAAGGGTGCCGCGCGTGAGGTAGGCGGTGCGCACCTCGGGCAGCAAGCCGCCTTGCTGCAGCCGCAGGTCGCGCAGGGTGAAGGTATCCCGCCGCGGCAGCGTCGGATTCGATGAGGGTGGTGGTGGCGGTGTCAGGCATGCGGCCAGCTTAGGACGCGGTCCGCATGGGCACCATCGATGGCCGGCTTGTTACTTATCGATGGGGTGAATCCGTGCCCAGCGCGGTGGTCACCTGTTCCACCAGCCACTTGTGGGCCCGGCTCGATTCGTTGCGCACGTGCCAGTACACGCGGACTTCGAATTCGGGCACCGCAACGGGCAGCGGCAACGCCTTGACGCGGCCCTCGCGCACGTAGGTCTGCGCCACCCGGTCAGGCATCTGCACCAGCAGGTCGGTGTGGTCCAGCAGGTCCGGCAGGTTCATGAAGTGCGGCACCCGGGCCACCACTTTGCGCGCCAGCTTGCGCTGGGCCAGCGCCTCGTCGATCAGCTGGTTGCCGCGCGTGGGCGTCATCACCATGATGTGGCGCGCGGCCACGAATTTCTCGAGTGTGAGCTTCTGCCCGATCGTGGGGTGGTCGACCGACATCACGCAGACATAGCGCTCATGGAACAGCGGCAGGCTGGAGGTGGTGGCCAGCAGCCCGGGCTGGTTGCCGATGACGGCATCGATGCGGCCCAGGGCCAGGTCCTCGACGACCTGATCGCCGATCTTCTCGATGTCGATCTCGACCTTCGGCGCATGCGACTGGATCTGCCGCAGCAGCGCCGCGGTGAAGAACAGCGTGCCGACGTCGGACATGGCGATGCGAAAGCGCCGCGTCGACTGCCCCGGGTTGAAGCGTTGGCGCGACTCCAGCGTGCTGTCGATACCGGCCAGCGCCTGGCTGAAGCGCTGGTACAACTGCTCGCCCACGCCGGTGGGCACGAGGCCGGTGGCCTTGCGGCGGAACAGGGGGTCGCCGTAGACCTCGCGCAACCGGGCCAGCGCGTGGCTCAGGGTCGGCTGGGTGAGATCCAGGCGTTCCGCCGCGCGCGTGACGCTGCGCGCTTCATAGATGGTGACGAAGACGCGGACGAGATTGAGGTCCAGGCGAGGTGCTGTCATCGATGCAGCTCATGTGTAACAGGCATTCTATCGATCCGATGGATGTGCAGGCGGGTCTACGCTGGCCGGGCCGAGCGAGTCGGACCACGACAACGACAGGAGACATCTATGAGAAACATCGTCACGCACGCGCTGAAGGGCCTTGCCGCCTGCACCGTACTGTGGGCCGCATCCGCGGCGCAAGCGCAGGCGCCGTCCCAGGCGTTTCCGACTAGGCCGATGCACATCACCACGCCCTTCTCGGCCGGTGCCGTGCCCGAGGTGATGTTGCGCGCCGTGGCCGACCGACTCCAACGCAAGTGGGGCCAGCCGGTCATCATCGACAACCGCCCCGGCGGCCACGGCTTCATCGCCATCGGCGCCTTCAAGCGCGGCGCGCCGGACGGCCACGACCTGATCCAGCTCGACAGCCTGCACCTGACCGGCTACCAGCACATGTTCAAGAAGCTGCCCTACGACCCGGTGAAGGACTTCGAGCCGCTCGCGCCCCTCATGCGCACCAGCTTCTTCGTGCTGACTTCGAGCAACGGCAAATACAAGTCGCTGGGCGACATCCTGGCCGCTGCCAGGGCGAAGCCGGGCCAGCTGAACTACGGCTCGTGGGGTGTCGGCAACCCGGTGCACCTGGGCACGGCCGTGCTCACCACGCTGACGAACACAAAGATGCAGCATGTGGTCTACAAGGACGCCAACGTGCTCTATACCGACGTCAGCACGGGCCAGGTCGACTTCGCGCTCGGCACGCTGGCAGCAGTGCGGGCGTTCTCGGGCCGGCTGGTGCCGCTCGCGGTGGCCGCGCCTCAACGCCATGCGGACGCGCCTGCCGTGCCTACCGTGGCCGAAGCCGGCGGACCCGCCGGATATGAAGCCTCGGGCTGGCTGCTGCTGGCCGCGCCCAAGGGCGTGTCGCCGGCGGTGGCGGCACAGATCCGGCGCGACGTGCAGGAGGCGCTGGCGCATCCGGACGTGGCAGCGATCTTCGCTTCGACGGGGTACGAGCCGTTCACGCTCGCACCGGCAGCGCTGCGCGCCTACATCGCGGCAGAAACGGCGCGCTATGCGGAGCTGATCGGCAAGACGAAGATCGAGATGGATTGATCTTCGTCCCTTCGGAGAAGCACCTCGCTTCGGTCGACAGGCGCGGCGGCTACAGCGGCGCAAGCGCCTTCACGATCTGGTCGCGAAACCATCGCACCGGCGGACTGTTTTCATGGCGCGTGTGCCAATGCACCTTGACCTCGAAGTCGGGCAGCTCCACCGGGAGCTCCACGCTCGCCAGCCCGCCGAAGCTTTCGAACACACGCGCCACGCGCGACGGCAGGGTGACCAGCAGATCGCTCTGCGCCACCAGACCCGGCAGCACCGTGAAGTGAGGAATCGTCACCGCGATCCGCCGCGAGACACCGTGCGCGCGCAGTGCTTCTTCCACCAGCTGATGCCCTGAAAAAGGCGATGCCACCAGCACATGGCGCGATGCCAGGAAGCGCTTGAGCGTCATCGGGCCGCGGCGGGGATGGTGCTTGGTGCCGACGAGGCAGACATAGCGCTCACGGAACAACAGCGCACTGCGCGTGTGGCCTGCCGCGATCGGCAGGTTGCCCACCGCGGCATCGATGGCGCCGCTGGCCAGACCGTCCACCACCTGGTCCAGCGTGACCTGCTTGACTTCCAGCTCGGCGAACGGCGCCTCTTGCTGCAGTTGCATCAAGAGGGGCGGCACGAAGTACAGCCCGCCAATGTCCGACATGGCGACCCGAAAGCGCCGGCGCGTGTCCGAAGGCTCGAAGTGCTCGGCCGATTCCACCGCGCGGTCGATCTGCCCGAGTGCCTGCGCGAATTCGCGGGCCAGTTGCTCCCCGAGCGGCGTGGGCAGCATGCCCTGCGGTCCGCGCAGGAACAGCCGGTCGTTGAAGCGCTTGCGCAGCTTGGCGAGGCCGTAGCTCAGCGTGGGCTGCGTCACGCCCAGTCGCTCCGCCGCGAGCGTGACGTTGCGCGTCTCCAGCAGGGTGGTGCAAAGACGCAGCAGATTGAGATCGATCCGCGAGATGTCGACGTTGGAAGGAGTGCGCGTCATCTGTATAGATGGGATCGATGTGTAACGCGAATTCTATCGATTGGATAAGAAGAGCGCGACCCATAAAGTTCGCATCGATCCCCGGGCGAACGCGTTCCCCCGGGGCCGAAACCCACGAAAAAAAGCGCAGCCCTCCAGGGGCCGCGCAGGAGACAGACAACATGGAGCGTTCATTCGCCGAAGAAGTCAAACGGCTGTCGCTGGGCGATGGCGAGGTGTTCCATGGCGAGGGCATCCTCGCGGTGACCAAGGCGCTGCTGCAGTCCGGCGTGAGCTATATCGGCGGCTACCAGGGCGCGCCGATCTCGCACCTGATCGACGTGCTCGGCGATTCGCGCGAGCTGCTCGACGAGCTGGGCATCTACTTCGAGAACAGCGCCTCCGAAGCGGGCGCGGCCGCCATGCTCGGCGCCTCCATCAACTACCCGGTGCGCGGTGCGGTCACCTGGAAATCCACGGTCGGCACCAACGTCGCATCCGATGCGCTGTCCAACTTGGCCTCGGCCGGCGTGAAGGGCGGCGCGCTCGTGATCCTCGGCGAGGACTACGGCGAAGGCTCCAGCATCATCCAGGAGCGCACCCACGCCTTCGCGATGAAGTCGCAGATGTGGCTGATGGACCCGCGTCCCAATCTCGGCTCCATCGTCGATGCGGTCGAACGCAGCTTCGAGCTGTCGGAGGCGAGCCAGACGCCGGTGATGCTGCAGCTGCGCATTCGCGCCTGCCACGTGCACGGCAGCTTCGTCTGCAAGGACAACCGTGCGCCGGCCGTGTCCACGCGCGAGCTGATCCAGCAGCCGAACTTCGACTTCAGCCACATCAACCTGCCGCCGTCGATCTACGAGCACGAGCGGCTGAAGATCAGCTCGCGCTGGCCGGCCGCACTCGACTTCATCCGGCGCGAGCAACTGAACGAGCACTTCGAGGGCGATTGCGGCGACGTGGGCCTCATCGTGCCGGGCGGCCTCTACAACGGCGTGATCCGGGCGCTCCAGCAGCTCGGCCTGGCCGATGCCTTCGGCGCCTGCCGCATTCCGATGCTCGTGCTCAATGTGGTGTACCCGATGGTGCCCGACGAGCTGATTGATTTCTGTGCCGGAAAGCGCGCGGTGCTGATGGTGGAAGAGGGCCAACCCAACTACATGGAGGACGCGCTGCACGCCATCCTGCGGCGCGCGGGCAGCGCGACATCGCTCTACGGCAAGGACATCTTCCCGATGGCCGGCGAATACACCGGCGAGGTGATGGTGCGCGCGCTGGCCGAGTTCGTTCGCATGACCGAGCCGATGGGCCTTGCATCGGCCGGTGCCGCCGATGTGGCCGCCGCTGCCGCGCCGCTCGCGGTGCTGAAGCCGCAGGCCGTCGAGGCGTTCGGCGCGCCGGTGCCCACGCGGCCGCCCGGCTTTTGCATCGGCTGCCCCGAGCGGCCGGTGTTCGCCGCCATCAAGCTGATGCAGAAAGAACTCGGCCCGGTGCACGTGAGCGCCGACATCGGCTGCCACACCTTCGGCACGTTGCCGCCGTTCAATGTCGGCAGCACGGTGCTGGGCTACGGCCTGGGTCTCGCGAGTTCGTCGGGCCTGGCGCCACTCATGCGCAACCGGCTGCTCAGCATCATGGGCGACGGTGGCTTCTGGCACAACGGCTTCACCAGCGGCGTGGTGAACGCGGTCTACAACAACCAGGACTCGGTGCTGGTGATCCTGAAGAACGGCTACACCTCGGCCACCGGCACGCAGGCGATTCCTTCTTCGCCCACGCAGTCTGCGGCACGCCCGCTCACGCTCGACATCGAGGCTGCGCTGCGCGGCGTGGGCGTGGGGTGGGTGCGCAAGGTCACGAGCTACAACGTCGCCGAGATGCGCGACACCCTGCAAGAGGCCATGACCACCGAAGAGGGTGGGCTGAAGGTCATCATTGCCGACGGCGAATGCCAGCTCGAGCGGCAGCGCCGCATCAAGCCCGTGAACGCCGCGAAGCTGCAGCGCGGCGAGCGCGTGGTGCGCACGCGCTTCGGCATCGACGACGATGTGTGCACCGGCGACCATTCGTGCATCCGCCTGTCGGGCTGCCCCTCGCTCACCGTCAAGCCCAACCCCAGCGCGCTGCGCACCGACCCGGTGGCCACGGTGAACCAGGGCTGCATGGGCTGCGGCCTGTGCGGCGAGAACGCGCACGCGGCCGTGCTGTGCCCCTCGTTCTACAAGGCCGAGATCGTGCAGAACGCCGGGGCCTGGGAGCGCTTCATGTTCCGCATGCGCAGCGGCGTCATCGGGCTCATGGCGGGCAGGGCACGCAGCCTCGCCGTCGAGAAGGTCGCCTTGGTATGAACATGTCCCAGGCAAAACCCGACCTGTCGGGCAAGGAACCCCGTGTCGTGACCGTGCTCGTGACCGCCATGGGCGGCGAGGGCGGCGGCGTGCTGGCCGACTGGCTGATCGCCGCCGCATCCGCGCACGACTTTCCGGTGCAGAGCACGTCGGTGCCCGGCGTGGCGCAGCGCACCGGCGCCACCAACTACTACATCGAGATCTATCCGGTGGCGCGCAGCCGCCTGAACGGCGCGCAGCCGGTGCTGTCGCTCATGCCGAACGCGGGCGACGTCGACATCGTGGCCGCCTCCGAGCTGATGGAAGCGGGCCGCGTGCTGCAGGGTGGCTTCGTGCATCCGCAGCGCACCACGCTGGTCGCTTCGCTGCACCGCGAATATGCGGTGTCCGAGAAGTCGGCCATGGGCGACGGCCGCTACGAGGGCGTAGCGTGTGGTCGAGGCCGCGCAGAAGCTTGCACAGCGCACCTTCCTGTTCGACATGCGCGCACTGGCGTGGCAGCACGGCACCGTCATCAACACGGTGATGTTCGGCGCGATGGCGGGCAGCGGCACCTTGCCGTTTTCCCGCGCGGCGTGCGAAGAGGCCATTCGCCAATCGGGCAAGGCGGTGGCGGCGAGCCTGAAGGGATTCGCCGCAGGTTACGAGCATGTGACGGGCGGCGCGGCGAAGGCTGCCGCTGTCCCTGGCGCGCTGCCCCCGGAACCTCTCAACGAGCGCGTGCGCACGATGCCCGCGCCGCTGCACGCCATCGTGCAGGCCGGTGTCGAACAGGTCACCGACTACCAGGGCGCACGCTACGCCAACCTCTACCTCGACCGCGTCGAATCGGTGTTGACGGTCGAGCGCCCATGGGCCGGCGAATTCCCCGTGACGCGCGAGGCCGCCCGTTACCTCGCGCTGTGGATGAGCTACGAAGACGTCATTCGCATCGCCGACCTCAAGACGCGGCGCGACCGCATCCAGCGCGTGCGCCAGGAGGTGGGCGCGCGCGAGGGCGAGCCACTGCGCCTGACCGAATACCTCAAGCCGGGCCTCGACGAAATCTGCTCGATGCTGCCCACGCGACCGGCCAACTGGCTGCGCCGCAAGCTTGCGCACAAGGCCCACAGCCTCAACGTCGGTTTGCACATGCGCACCGACACCGTCGGCGGCTTCGCGATGCTCTGCGTGTTGCGCTCGCTGCGTGCGTGGCGCCCGCGCACCTCGCGCTACGCCATCGAGCAGGCCCTGATCGAACGGTGGCTCGACGCCGTGCGCAGCGCGCTCGCGGCCAGCTCGCAACTGGCCTACGAACTGGCGCTGTGCGGCAACCTCGTCAAGGGTTACGGCGAGACCAGCGAACGCGACCATCGCAACCTGTCGGCGGTGCTCGACGGCATGCACGCGGGCGCGGACGCATCGGCCATCGTGCGCGTGCGCAAGGCCCGGGAGGCCGCACTGGCCGATCCCGAGGGCAGGGCACTCGCCGGGGTCCTCGGGCTGAAGCCGCCCGAGCCCAAGGTCCATCCCATTCGCATCGTGCGGCGCACGCCCGCGCGCTGAAGGTTCCCGGCTAGACGTTCGTAAACAAAGAAGGAGACAAAGACATGAGCCATTTCAACCCGCACCATTTCACGCGCCGCACTTTCGGCGGCATGCTCGCCGCGCTGGCCGTGGCAACCACCGCGCAGGCCGCCGAGCCGCCCATCAAGATCGGCGCCGTGGTCTCGGCCACCGGCGCCGCGTCGTTCCTCGGCGATCCCCAGCAGAAGACGCTGGAGATGTACGTGAAGAAGATCAACGCCGCGGGCGGCGTGCTCGGACGCAAGCTCGAACTCGTGCTGTACGACGACGCCAGCGATGCCAACAAGGCCAATGCCTTCACGCGCCGGCTCATCATGCAGGACGAGGTCGACGCCATTCTCGGCGCCTCGAGCACCGGCTCCACCATGGCCATGCTGCCGCAGGCCGAAGCCGCGAAGATGCCGATGATCTCGCTGGCCGCCGCCTCGGTCATCGTCGAGCCCGTGCGGCCCTACGTCTTCAAGGTGCCGCACTCCGACCGCATGGCCGCGCAGAAGGTGCTTGGCGAAATGAAGCAGCGCGGTTTCACGCAGGTGGCGCTGCTGTCCGACACCGGCGGCTTCGGCAAGTCGGGGCGCGTCGAAAGCATCAAGGTTGCCGAATCGTTGGGCCTCAAGGTGGCGGAAGACCAGATCTACGGCGAGAAGGACACCGACGTCACGCCGCAGCTCACCAAGATCAAGTCGTCGCCGGCCCAGGCCATCCTGGTGTTCGGCACCGGCCAGGCGCCCGCCATCATCGCGCGCAACTACCAGCAGCTCGCGATGAAGCAGCCGCTCTACACCAGCTACGGACAGGCGTCGGTGGAGTTCATCCGTATCGCGGGCAAGGCCTCCGAAGGCATCCGCATGCCGTCCCCGGCGCTGCTGATCGCACAGGCGTTGCCCGCCAGCGATCCGCAGAAGAACGTGAGCGTGAGCTACGCCAGGGACTACGAGGCGCAGGCGAAGATCGACGTGTCCACCTTCGGCGGCTATGCACATGATGCGCTGCTGATGCTGGTCGACGCCATCAAGCGCGCCGGCGGCACCGACAAGGCCAAGGTGCGCGACGCCATCGAGGCCACGCGCAACTTCGTCGGCGTGAGCGGCGTCTACAACATGTCGCCCACCGACCACATGGGCCTCGACACGTCGGCCTTCCGCATGATCGAGGTGCAGGGCGGGGCGTTCAAGGAGACGCATTGATGCACGCCGGCCGAACCCGCCGGGGCCGGGCGGCATGAAACTCAATGTCCACGACCACCGGCGGCATGCGCGTCGGCGGCTGCCGCGTTTCGTCTTCGACTATGTCGATGGCGGCGCGGAAGACGAAGACTGCCTGCGCCGCAACGTCGATGACCTGAACGCGGTGCGCCTGCTGCCGACCTGCCTGCGCGATACAAGCCATGCCGACCCCGGCATTGCGGTGTTCGGCCAGCGCTGGGCCATGCCGGCGGGCGTGGCGCCGATCGGCTTCTCGGGCCTCGTGCGGCCGCAGGGCGATCTGCTGCTGGCGCGCGCCGCCGCCGCGGCGGGCGTGCCTTTCGTGCTGTCGACGGCCTCCAACGCGCGGCTCGAAGCGGTGCGCGAAGCCGGCCTGGCACGCAACCCCGCGGCCATCCAGTGGATGCAGCTCTATGTGATGACCGACAGGTCCATCGCCGAACAGCTCGTGCGCCGAGCTCGCCATGCGGGTTACGGCGCGCTGGTGCTCACGGTCGACGTCGCGGTGAGCGGCCTGCGCGAGCGCGATGTGCGCAACGGATTCAGGCTGCCGTTCCGCTTCACGCCGTCGACGCTGCTCGACTTGGCCCTGCATCCGGCCTGGTCGCTGGACATGGCGCGCCAGGGCCGATCGCCCGCGTTCGTCAATCTTGCAGAGCACGAGGATGCGGGTGCCTCCGCACAGCTGCAGGCGGCCCTGCTGGCGCGCGCGATGGATCGCACGCTGGTCTGGGAACAGCTGGACTGGCTTCGGCGCCTCTGGGACGGCCCACTCATCCTCAAGGGCCTGCTGCACCCGGACGATGCACGGCGCGCGGTGCGCCATGGCGTAGACGGCATCCTCGTTTCCAACCACGGCGGGCAGCAGCTGGACGCCGCGCCCTCGACCATCTCGGTGCTGCCGCGCATCGTCGACGCGGTGAAGGGCGCATTGCCTGTGTTCGTCGACAGCGGCTTCAGGCGCGGCAGCGACGTGGTGAAGGCCGTGGCGGCCGGCGCGACGGCCGCCTTCGTCGGGCGCCCTGCTGTCTGGGGCATGGCCGCAGGCGGCGAAGCCGGCACGAGCGCCGTGCTGCAGACGCTCTGCGACGAAACGCAGCGAACCATGGCACTGATCGGCGCCGACACCGTGGCCGACATTGCGCCGCATCACCTGACCGCTTCCCTCCAACCAGGAGACAGCCATGGCTGACTTCATGCAATTCGTGTTCTCGGGGCTCACCACCGGCGCCATCTACGCGCTCGCGGCCCTGGGTTTCTCGCTGATCTACAACGCCAGCGGCGTCATCAACTTCGCGCAGGGCGACTTCCTGATGCTGGGCGCCATGGTGGCGGCCGCGCTGCTCGGCGCCAGCGTGCCCTATGGCCTTGCCATGGTCGGCGGCGTTGTCGCCACGGTGGTCGTCGGCCTGTTGCTGTACCGGCTGGCCATCAAGCCGGCGGGGGAGGCCAGCGTGGTGTCGCTGATCATCATCACCATCGGCGCCTCGATCTTCATCCAGGGCGTGGTGCAGATCGTGCTCGGCAAGAACCAGCAGATCCTGCCGTCGTTCAGCGGCGACACGTCGCTGCGCATCCTCGGCGCCTACGTGCTGCCCCAAAGCCTGTGGGTGCTGGGCACGGCGGCCGTACTGGTGGGCGCGATCTTCGCGTTCTTCCGCTGGACGATGGTCGGCAAGGCCATGCTCGCGGTGGCCGCCAACAAGCTGGCCGCGCAGGCGGTAGGCATTCCGAGTTCGCGCATCCTGCAACTCTCGTTCGGCCTGAGTGCGCTGCTCGGCGCGCTGGCCGGCGTGGTGGCCGCGCCCATCACCACCACGGTGTACGACATCGGCCTGCTGCTGGGCATGAAGGGCTTCGTGGCCGCCACGCTCGGCGGCCTGGGCAACGGGCTGGGCGCGGTGGTGGGCGGGCTCATCGTCGGCCACGGTGTCGGCGCCATCGTGCTCTCGCTGAACCTGTACGCGTCGCCCGCCGGCCGCGCGTTGCGCGGGCTGCATGGCTCGGAGGTCGCGGCGCGGATGATGGGTGTCGACGTCGCGCGCTTCAAGGTGCGCGTGTTCGTGGCCTCGGCCGTGTTCGCCGCGGTGTCGGGCAGCCTCTCGGCGCATTACCTGGGCTTCATCAGCCCGTCGCTCGCGGCCTTCTCGCATTCGGTGGAGCTCGCGACCATGGTGGTGCTCGGCGGCATGGCATCGACCTTCGGCGCCGTACTCGGCGCGGCGCTGCTCACGGCATTGCCGCAGCTGCTGGGCGGTCTGCACGGCTACGAGATGGTGTTCTTCGGGCTCTTGCTGATGTTGACGATGATCTTCCTGCCCAGAGGGCTGGTGCCGTCGATCGCGCTCAAGCTGGCGAGGAGGCGCTGAGATGCTGCAGGTCAACCATCTTTCGAAATCCTTCGGTGGCGTGCATGCCATCCAGGACGTGAGCTTCAGCGTGCGCGGCGGCGCGGTGCACTCGGTGATCGGCCCCAACGGCGCGGGCAAGACCACGCTCTTCAACCTGCTGAGCGGCATCTATGTGCCGAGCGGGGGCGAGATCCTGCTCGACGGGGACAACGTCGCCGGGCACTCGCCCGACGCGTTGGCGCGGCGCGGCATGAGCCGCACCTTCCAGAACCTGTAGGTGTGCATGAACATGACGGCCTGCGAGAACGTGATGCTCGGCGCGCACCTGCGCACGCGCAGCTCGCTCATCGGCGGCATGCTGGGCACCACCCGCCGCGCAGATGCGGCGTTGCGCGACGAGGCGCTGCAGCTGACGACTACGTGGGCGTGGGCACGCACGCCGGGGCCCATGCCTCGCAGCTTTCCTTCGGCATGCTCAAACGTATGGAGATCGCACGCGCGCTGGCCGGCAAGCCGCGCCTGCTGCTGCTCGACGAGCCGGCCGCCGGCCTCAACGACACCGAGACGCACGAGATCACCGAGCTGATCCGCCAGATCGCGGCATCGGGCGTCACGGTGCTGCTCGTGGAGCACGACATGAAGATGGTGATGAACATTTCCGACCACATCCTCGTGCTGGACTACGGGCGCAAGCTCGCAGAGGGAACGGCCGACGAGGTGCGCGCGAATCCGCAGGTGATTGCGGCCTACCTGGGCACGGAAGTCGAAGGGGAGCCTGCATGAGCACGAGCGACACCACAGCGGACACGGCCGCCCTCGAAGTGCGCGGCCTGTTCGCAGGCTACGGCCGCATCGAGGCCTTGCACGGCATCGATCTGCGGCTGGACCCCGGGCAGCTCGTGGCGCTGGTCGGCGCCAATGGCGCAGGCAAGACCACGCTGCTGCGCGCCATCTCGGGGCTCATCGCATCGCGCGCGGGCAGCGTTTCGCTGTTCGGCCGCGACATCAGCCGCGACAGTCCCGACAAGCGCGTGCGCGCCGGGCTGTCGCAGGTGCTCGAGGGTCGGCAGGTGTTCGGCCCGCTGTCGGTGCAAGACAACCTGCTGCTCGGCGGCTACACACGGCCCGACCACCGCGAGGAGCGGCTGGCGCAGATGTACGCGCTGTTCCCGGTGCTGGAGGAAAAGCGCCATCTCGCGGCCGGCACGCTCTCGGGCGGCCAGCAGCAGATGCTGGCGATCGCACGCGCGCTCATGAGCGAGCCGAAGGTGCTGCTGCTCGACGAGCCCTCGATGGGCCTGGCGCCGCTGCTGGTGCGAGAAATCTTCGCCGTCATTGTGCGGCTGAAGGCGCAGGGCGTTCCGATCCTGCTGGTGGAACAGAACGCGCACGCCGCGCTCTCCGTTGCCGACACGGGCTATGTGCTCGAGACCGGAAGCATCGCCCTGTGGGGGCCGGCCGGGGAACTGCTGCGCGACGAGCGCGTGGCGGGCGCCTATCTCGGCGTTTGACACAACCATCGAAGTCAAGGCGAATCATGCAAGACCTCTTCATCCGATCCCTGCGTGCCAGAGCCGTCAACGTGCCGCTGGAGTTTCCCGTTCGCACCTCTGTCGGTGTGGTCGACACCTCGCCGCTGGTGCTGCTCGACATCGAGACGAACCAGGACATCACGGGCCGCTCTTACGCGTTCACCTACACGCCACTCGGCTTGGCGCCGGTGCGGGCGCTGCTCGACTCGCTGGAGCGCCTGCTCGAAGGCCAGCTGGTGGCGCCGCACGAAATCGAAAAACTGCTGCAGGGCCGCTTCAGGCTGCTGGGCAACACCGGCATCGTGAAGATCGCCACGGCCGCTGTCGACATGGCCGCTTGGGACGCGCTCGCGCAGCACCGCGGCGTGCCGCTGGCGAAGCTGCTGGGCGGCCAGGTAAAGGCCATCCCGGCCTACGACAGCCACAGCATGGACGGCCCGCAACTCGGTCCCGAACGCGCCAGGCGCGCGGTGGCGCAGGGCCTGAAGGCGATCAAGATCAAGATCGGCCACAAGACGCTGAAGGAAGACGTCCAGAGCGTTGCGCTCATCCGCGAAACCGTCGGCGACGACGTGCACCTGATGGTCGACGTGAACCAGGGCCTGTCGGTGCCCGAAGCCATTCGCCGGGGTCGTGCGCTGGAGCCCTTCGGCCTCGCATGGATCGAGGAGCCCACGCTGCAGGAAGACTACAGCGGCCACGCACTGATCCGCGATGCGCTGAAGACGCCGGTGCAGATGGGCGAGAACTGGTTCAGCGTAGACGAAATGCACAAGGCCATCGTGGCCGGTGCCGCCGACTTCGTGATGCCCGATGTCATGAAGATCGGCGGTGTGAGCGGCTGGCTGCGCGCGAGTGCGTTGGCGGCCACCTACCAGATCCCGATGTCCAGCCACATCTTCGACGAGATCAGCGCGCACCTGCTCGCGGTGACGCCGACCGCGCATTGGCTCGAGAAGATGGGGCTTGCCGATCCGATCCTTGCCAAGCCACTGGTCTACGTTAACGGGGCGGCCCTGGTTCCCGACGTGCCCGGCGTCGGCATCGAATGGAACGAGGAGGCAGTGGAGCGCTTCGCGGTCTGAGCGGCCGGGCCGGGCAGGGCGTACGGTACGGCATGGCTGGCCAACCCTGTCAGCGCGGCGATGTCGACGCGGCCAGGAGCGGAGCGTCAACGGTTCGAAATTCTTCGGAAACTTCCTCGACCCAAGAGCGCGCGCTACGCTCAATTGCTGGACATCCGGCTCTCCAGCAAATCGCGCAACAAGGGCAAGGCTGGCGCTTCGGCACGATTTGCCAATGTGACCAGGCCGAAGCGCGACACGCTACGCATCGCCGGCTTCACGGGCAACTCCACCAACTCTGTCGCCGCATTGCGAACGCCCAGCAGTATTGCGTCGGTTCGGCGCACTACCTCCATCAAGCTGTTGAAGTCGTTGCATTGCGCGGAGAGGCACTCCTCCGGGTGGGCACGTGGGCCATAGTTTTCGATCATTGAGCGGGCGATTTCGTCGTCGAGAAGGGTCGAGGCGATGGGGTACTTGTTGAGCGCCTCGAAGCTCAGTCCGCCGCGCACGTGCGTGAGCGGATGGCCGGGCCGGCACATGAAGGCACCACGCATCTCGATGATCGAGCTCACGTGCAGATCGGTTGCGGGCTTCAACGAGCGCACCTCGACCACCAGCGCGTCGAGAGTGCGGTTGCGCAGCCCGCGCACCAACTGCTCCGAATCGCCGTGCGAGCACGACACGCGTAGCGCGGGCTTGTGCGTGGCCGCCAGCTGCAGGATGGGCGTCATCAGCAGCGCGGCCGGGCTCGAGCCCAGCCCCACGCGCAGCGAGCCGGCGCGCCCGTCGGCCATGCGGTGGCCGACGGCCACGAGCTCGTCGGCGTCGATGATGAGCTGGCGCGCGCGCTGCACGATCTCGCGGCCGAAGGCGGTGAGCTCGCTGCGATGGCCCACGCGGTCGAACAGTGGCTGGCCCAGTTCTTCTTCGAGCGCCTGGATGCTGCGGCTTAGCGCGGGCTGTGTCAGGAAGGCCTCGCGCGCGGAACGCGTGAACGAGCCCGTGGCAGCGAGCGAAATCAGGTGCCGGAGCTGGACCAGGGTCATGGCGGGCGCGCTTTCAAATGATGACTTCAATTCATCATATTCCATACAACAATGCATTGGACTTTGTATCTGGCGCGCCCTAGATTCGCCCTCAGGCCATGGCGATCCCCGCCGGCGGCGATCAACGAAGCCCACGAATGAACAGCAGCTATCGGCTGGAAACCCTGGCCGTCCACGCGGGGCGCGGCATCGACGAAGGCACGGGCGCCGTGGCCCCGCCGATCCACCTCTCCACCACCTTCGAGCGCGACGAGGACGGCGGCTACCCACGCGGCTTCATGTACGGCCGCAACCGCAACCCGGGGCGCGCCGCGCTCGAGGAAGCGGTGGCCCTGCTCGACGGCGGCG